>DATHXP010000485.1:0-5404 GCA_035459605.1 Halomonas sp.
GGACGTCCTCGATGTTGAAAGCGGCAAATTTCTGCCCGCCGACGGTCGCCTTCGGAGGCCGACGCACGAGACCTTCGATCTGCTGCAATGACTTCGGGGGGCGCGTAAAAGGGCGGCGAGTCCAGAGCCAGGCGCACTTGCGTTTACACTCTCCACTCTCGACTCCGGAATTTCTTTTATGAACGAGTACGCCCTCGCCCGCGCCTTGCACGTTCTGGGCGTGGTCTTCTGGATCGGCGGCGTCGCCATGGTCACCACCGTGCTGCTGCCGACGGTACGCGGATTCGTCTCGCCCGCCGATCGGATCGACATCTTCGAGCGCATCGAACACCGTTTCGCCGCCCAGGCGCGCATCAGCACGCTGGTCACCGGTCTGTCGGGCTTCTACATGCTGTATGCCCTGGACGCCTGGGGACGCTACCTGCAACTGAGTTATTGGTGGGTGCACGCCATGACCCTGGTGTGGGTGGTGTTCACGCTCATGCTGTTCGTACTGGAGCCGCTGGTGCTGCACCGCTGGTTCCGGAAGCTGGCCGAGCGTAATCCCGACGGTACCTTCCGGCCCCACCGGGCGGTGCCTGAGGCTGGAATTCCTGGCCTGGGGCACCGCGCAGCGGTTGATGTCGATGACGTTGTCGAGCATGCGCACCGCGGTGCGCACGGTTTTCTTCAGCTTGGCGCCGTCGAGCCGGCCGTCGACCATGTGGCTGGCCAGGTTGACCGAGCCCTGGTTGCACACCGCGATCTCGTCGATGCTGGTGTTCAGGGTGATTTCGGTGCGCAGGCTGGAGGAGTGCACCACGCCGGCGTGCTGCTGCGGGCTGCGCAGATTGCACGGATCCTTGAAGGTGATCCAGGGGTGGCCGGTCTCGGACAGCATCGACAGCATCTTGCGCCACAGGTCCCTGGCCTTGAGCCGCTTGAACAGCGTGATCCGGCCGTTTTCGGTCATCGCCTCGTATTCCCGGTAGCGTCCGTCGAAGGCCGCGCCGTAGAGCTCGTGCAGGTCCGGGCAGTCGGACGGTGAGAACAGCGTCCAGTCGCCGTCGTCGAAGACCCGCTTCATGAACAGGTCCGGCACCCAGCTGGCGGTGTGCATACCGTGGGTGCGGCGGCGGTCGTCGCTGGCGTTCTTACGCAGCTCCAGGAACTCCTCGATATCCAGGTGCCAGGTCTCCAGGTAGGCGCACACCGCTGCCTGCCGTTTTCCATCCTGCTTGACGCCAGCGGCGGTGTCGTTGAGCACCTTGAGGAAGGGCACCACGCCCTGGGACTTGCCGCTGGCGCCCTTGATCCAGGAACCAAGCGCGCGCACCGGTGTCCAGTCGTTACCCAGGCCGCCGGCCCGCTTGGAGAGCTGGGCGCTGTCGCGGATGGCGCTGTAGATGCCGTCGAGGTCGTCGGGCACGCTGGTGAGGTAGCTGCTGGAGAGCTGGCTGCGCAGGGTGCCGGCGTTGAGCAGGGTGGGCGTGGAGGCCATGTAGTCGAAGCGCGACAGCAGCTCGTAGAACTCGATGGCGCGCGCTTCTCTGTCGTCCTCGTTGAGCGCCAGGCCCATGGCCACGCGCATGAACATCACCTGGGGCAGCTCATAGCGAACCTCATCGCGGTGAATGAGGCAGCGTTCATAGAGCGCCTGCAGGCTCAGGCAGGTGAACTGGGCGTCGCGGGTGTGGTCCAGCGCCTCGCCCAGGCGCTCGAGGTCGAACTCGGCCAGGCGCGGGTCCAGCTGCTTGAACTCGATGCCGCGCGCCACATAGGCCTGGAACGCGGGCTTGTAGAGGTCGGCCATCGCGTGGAAGGTGGCCTGCTCGGCGATCTCGAGAAACGCCAGCGCCTCGCGGCGCAGGCTGTCCAGCAGCAGGCGGGCGGTGACGGTGACAGAGGCTGAATCCGAGGAGGTCGTGATACGCATGACGGCGCTGAGAGCCCTTGTGGTGGATAGACTTTTTAAAGTGTTTTTGAGCACTATATGTAGCGCCTTTTTGTTGGCTGAACACAAGATAGTGTGTTTTTTCGGGTTGTTCAAGAGAGCATATCCACGCGCCGGCAGCCGCTTTGTTCGCGCTGCCTGCCGCAACGTTCGGTATGGACTATTCAACAGGGGCACGGACGAAAATGAGTGCAAATGACGCCTTGGACAACAATCAAGACCATGTGCTGATCATTGAGGACGATGAGCGGCTGGCGACGCTGACCGGCGACTATCTGCGTGCCAACGGCTTTCGCGTATCGCTTGAGTCGGACGGTGCCAGAGGCGTGGAGCGCATTCTCGAGCTGCAGCCGGATCTGGTGGTTCTGGACCTGATGCTGCCCGGCGAGGATGGGATGTCGATCTGCCGGCGGGTGCGCACGGGCTACAAGGGGCCGATTCTGATGCTCACCGCCCGCACGGATGACGCGGAGCATATCGAGGGGCTGGAGATGGGGGCGGACGACTTCGTGCCCAAGCCGGTGCAGCCGCGGGTGCTGCTGGCACGCATGCGCGCCCTGCTGCGGCGCAGCGAGCCCGATGAGGCGACTCAGGTGCAGCGGCTCGCCTTTGGGCGTCTGGAGATCGACAGCAGCAAGCGCGAAGCCTGGCTCGATGGCCGGCCGGCGGATCTGACCAGCGCCGAGTTCGATCTGCTGTGGCTGCTGGCCACCAACGCCGGACGGGTGCTGACGCGTGAAGAAATCTTCGTTCAGCTGCGCGGGATCGAGTACGACGGTCAGGACCGCTCCATCGACGTGCGGGTGTCGCGTATTCGTCCCAAGGTGGGCGACGATCCCCACCATCCACAGCGCATCAAGACCGTGCGCAGCAAGGGCTATCTGTTCGTCAAGGATATTTGATGGCAGAGCGGCGTTCGTTGAGTCGCGCCCTGAGCGGCGGCGCCTTTCTCAGGCTGTATGTGCTGCTGGCGCTGGCGCTGGTCCTGGCGTTTGGTCTGGCGCTGCTGGGCGCGGCGCTGGTCGACAAGGTGCGCCGTGAAAGCTACCGCGAGCAGCTGGCCGAGGCGCCGATGACGCTGGTGGCCGAGCAGCTGGACCGGCTGCCGCTGGAGTTTCAGCAGCCCTGGCTCGACTACCAGGCCAGTCGACTGGGTGTCGGCATGTCGCTAAATCCCATGCCGGACCCGACGCTGGGGTTTTTTGCCCGCTCCCGCCTTGAGGCCGGCAAGACGCTGGTGACCCGGCTTGAGCCCGAGGGCTGGCTGCTGCAGCGTCGGCTGCCAAGGCAGGCCTATCGGCTGGACGTGCGCATTGCCGGCCTCGATGAGGAGCAGATGATGTCGATGGCGCGCCTGCTGAGCGGCAGCCTGGTGAGGATGAGCGCCCGGCAGCGCGAGGCGCGCCTCGCGCAGCTCAGCAATGCCGTCCTGCCGCTGACCCTGACCGGCGAGCTGCCCGAAGGGGTGTCGAGTGCCACGGCGCGGGATGATCTGGGGCAGGAGGCGCGGGTGAGCCTCGAGCCACAGCGCTGGGCGATCACCCTGCATCTGCGCCTGAACCGGGCCGGCGAAGCGCCGCTATGGCTGGTGGTGGGGCCCATGCGGCCGTTCGAGCCGCTCCCCGGCTCGCTGCTGCTGCTGCTGTTGCTGCTGCTGCTGGGCACGCTGGCGGCGCTGATCTATCTGGCGGTGCGGCGTATCGAAGGGCGGGTCAACCGGCTGGAAATGGCCGCCACGCGGATTGCCTCGGGACGCCTGGACACCCGCGTCAAGGTCGAAGGTGATGATTTTCTGGCGCGGCTGGGCATGGCGCTCAACGGCATGGCCAGCCGAGTGCAGACGCTGCTGCAGAGCCAGCAGGAGATGATTCGCGCCGTGTCCCACGAGCTGCGCACACCGGTGGCGCGGCTGCGCTTCGCGGCCCAGATGATGGAGGACATGAGCGATGACCCGACGCTGCTGAAGCAGCTCGAGGGCATGGATACCGACATTGCCGAGCTGGATGGCCTGGTCGATGAAATTCTGACCTATGCCCGCCTTGGCAGTCAGGTCGATAGCGGCGCGGGCATCGCGACCCGAATGATCGACTGTCGCGCCGTGGCCGAGCAGGTCATCGAGGCGCTGGCGCCGCTCAATGCCGACCGGCGCATCGCGCTTGCGCCCGGTGCGCCGGTCGAGGTGGCCGGCGACCCGCGCTATCTGCAGCGTGCCCTGCAGAACCTGGTGGCTAACGCCTGCCGCCACGCCGTCGCCGAGGTGCTGATTTGCATGCATGCCGAGCCGGGGCTGGTACGCATCGACGTCGAGGACGATGGCCCCGGCGTTCCCCAGGAGGACAGAAACCACATCTTCACGCCCTTCGCGCGGCTGGATGACAGCCGCACGCGCAGCTCGGGCGGCTACGGCCTGGGGCTGTCCATCGTGCACAAGATCATGCGCTGGCACGGGGGCAGCGTGGTGGTGGATAGCAGCCAGCGGCTGGGCGGTGCGCGCTTTTCGCTGCTGCTGCCGCGCCAGGCACCGACCATCGACGACTAGGGCGGCCGCTCAGGCCGGGCGAATGCCGCTCAGCACCTCGAACGAGGTCTCGCGCGCCGTGCGCAGAAAATCGATCATCCACGGCAGCTCGCGATGATCTTCCCGCAGGGCGGCAAACAGCGTGCTCCACAGCCCCTGTTCGCCAAGCGGCACCGCCTTCACGTAGTCGCGCTCCAGGTACTCGGTCAGCGCCCAGTTGGGCAGCGCGCAGACGCCGCGCCCGCTGGCCACCAGCTGCATCATCATCACCGTGAGCTCGGCGGTGCGCACGTCGTGCGGCTGCACGCCGGCGGGGTGGAGGAACTGGGTGAAGACGTCCAGGCGCTCGTGCTCCACCGGGTAGGTGATCAGCGTTTCGCCGGCCAGATCGTCGGGTTTGATATAGGCCCGCCGGGCCAGCGGGTGCTGGCGCGATACCGCCAGCAGCCCCTGATAGCGAAACAGCGGCTCGTAATGAATGTCGCCGAGCGGCTGAGGGTCGGCGGTGATCACCAGGTCCAGCTGCTCGCGCGCCAGGGCGTTGAGCGGGTCGAAATGGTGGCCGCCGGGGATGTCGATCTCCACCTCGGGCCAGTGGTCGCGAAAGTGATCGACCGAGGGCATCAGCCATTGAAAGCAGCTGTGGCACTCGATCGCCATGTGCAGCCGCCCCTGCTCATTACCGGCCAGATGCGCCAGGTCGCGTTCGGCCACGCGCACCTGGGGCAGCACCTGTTCGGCGAGGTCAAGCAGTCGCAGGCCGGCGCGGGTGAACTCCACGGGGCGCGTCTTGCGCACGAACAGGGAGCTGTCCAGACGCTCTTCCAGATCCTTGATCTGGTGGGAGAGGGCCGACTGGGTCAGGTGGACGCGTTCGGCAGCCTCCACCAGAGAGCCTGCATCGCGCAGGGCGACAAGCGTACGAAGGTGGCGGAGTTCGAGCATGGTCTTGA
>DATHXP010000486.1:0-3884 GCA_035459605.1 Halomonas sp.
AGGCATGAGCCTATTACGCCATCTGGAAGAGCAGCGGGCCCGCCTGGAGGCGCTGCTTGAACTCTTCAGCGATGAGCAGACCCAGCTGATCGCCGGCCAGCCCGACGGCGAAGCGCTACAGCGCATTGCCAAGGCCAAGACGCAGCTGCTGGGCGCCATCGATGCCAGCGAGGCGTCGCGACGGCGGGTGCAGCATCGGCTGGGCTATTCGCCCGACGCCCGGGGCGCTCGGCAGGCAGCCCGGGAGGCGGGCTGCGAGACCGAGTGGCAGACCCTCTTGTCGCTGACCGCCGAGGTCGCTCGCACCAATGAACGCCATGGACGGCTGATCGAGCAGCGCATGCGGCACAACCGGCAGATGCTCGACTACATCCAGGGCATTGCCGAAAAAAATGTCTATTCGGCCAGCGGCCGCCCTCAGGCCTCGTCAGGGCGCCTCAACACCTCGGCCTGACAGCCAGCGCTGCAGCGCCTCCGCGCTCATGGCTGAGCCGACAAGGCGCCCCTGAACACGCTCGACCCCGGCGAGACACGCCGCCTCCAGCTGCTTTGGCATATCGACACCGTCAGCCGTCATCGCCAGACCCAGGCGCTGCAGCGATGCCGCCAGCGCATCCAGCATTCTGTAATCTGACGGCTCCACCTGACCCCTGCCCCGCGACCGCTCTACCAGCTGCCGGCTGAGGGTGACTGCGGTGATCGGCAGCCGCGCTAGGTGCTGCAGACTGACCGCGCTGCCGCCCAGGTTGCCCACCGACAGCCTGACCCCCAGGCGGGCAATGCGCCTGAGCAGCAGGCTATGCTCGCTGCTCAACGCCTCCAGCGACTGGCTGTCCACCTGAAGTGTCAGCCAGTCCAGCGGCATTTGCAGCTCAGCCAGGAAACGATCCAGCGTACGGCCGCCAAACGCCGTTTGCGTCAGCAGGCGCGCATCGATTGCCAGCGTGATGTCCAGCTCCGCCAATAGCGAACGCTGCGCCCGCCACTGCTGGTGCTGCCAAGCCGCCTGCTCGATGGCCCAGCGGCCCAGCCGCACTCCCTCTTCCGGCTCCGCCATCTGGGCCAACAGCCCGGCAAGGTCCTGGCCGCCGCGCGGCGGCCGCTGCCAGCGCACCAGGCCCTCCACTCCCAGGCAGCGCCACGCCTTTGTCTGGCGCTGGGGGCGATAGACCACCTCGAGGTGGCGCTCCGGGGCGAGCAGGGCTTCCTGAAGGGACGCTCGCAGGGCCAGACGCCGGTCCAACTGGCGCCGCAGCCTGCGGTCAAGGAAAGCCCATCGGCCCGGTTCGGCATGCCCCAGCGCCTGCTCGGCTGCGTCCAGCAGCTCGGCAGGCGCTTCGCCGTCGGTGGGATAGATGGCAATGCCGATGGAAAGCGTCATCAGCAGCGGAGGCGTTCCCGAAGCCAAGGGGGCCTCCATCGCCTCGAGGCACCTCAGCGCGGCCATCTGCAGCCTGTCAGGCGATACCGGATGCTCCAGCATTGCCCCCCAGCGGTAGTTTCCCAGATAGGCAACGCTGTCCTCGGCGCGCAGCGTGCCGGACAGGCGGCGACTGATCTGCTGCAGCAGCAGCTGTACTGCGGCCTCTCCACGCCCCTGCAGGCGGTCGGCATGACCCAGGCGCATCAGCAAGACCGCCACCTTCTGTCCGCTTCGGTCAGCGCGCTCCAGGGCGTGCCCGACGCGATCTTCGAATACCCAGCGGCTGGTCAGGCCAGTTTGCGGGTCGGCCAGGGCCGGGCCGGCGGCGCTCCTGCCGCTGCCGGCAGGAGCGTCAATAAAGGTGAGCAGCCGGACGTCTTCTTCCTCCGTGCTTGCCGGGCGCGTTTCAGACATCAGAACCAGGCGCGGCGCCTTTGCGCCTCCCGGCGTCAGCCAGACGCACTGCCAGTCGCCTTCCTGCGCCCGGCTTTCGTCAGGCATGCCGGGAAGCAGCTGCAGCAGATCGGCCAGGCGCTGCCCCCGCAGGTCGTCAGCCGACGCTTCTGCCAGCCGCTGAAAACGCTCGTTCGACCACAGGATCCGCGCGGCATGGTCCAGCAGCACGCTAGCCATCGGCCCTTTATCGGCCACCAGCCGGGCGATAGCCGCCGGATGGCGCACCAGGTTGGCCCCGCCGCCGCCACCCTGCGGCCCGACTGAATTACCCGTCATGTCGGCACCGGCCCCTTCCCGCGCATCGTCTCAATGCCCCCGCCGCTCATGTACTGCATGACGGGTCGACCGCGTTAACGTTAGAACCTTGCACAGGCTGCGTTTTCTTCTTCACTGCTGTTCCTTCGCTGCTTTTCCAGGCTTGAACTTGCGGCGAATGCCGGCATGATGACCGCTAAGCATGAGCGTAGCAGGTACCTGCCTGTTTTCATCGACCGGGCAGCACGCTTCTTTAGCGCTTTCATAAGCCTTTAAAGAGCGGCGCGGCCCGGCCGATAGTTAACGTTACGAAATATTGATAACAGAAGAGGCCAGGATGCCCCAGGCGAAAGACGACTATACCCGGGTGGCACATCCGGCCAGAATCGAAGAGCTGCTGGACGGCCTCATGGAGCCCGGCGGCGCATCGCTGCAGCTGGCCGGCGAAGGGCACAAGCCGCTGCCAGTGCTGGTCACCGAGCAGCGCCCTGGCGAAGCCCTGGTGCTTGACATCAGCGCCATACGCGAGGTGGCGGCAGAGCTCAAGCGCGGCGCAACGTTTCAACTGCTGGGGCAGACCAGCGGCAAGATGCTGCGCACGCCGGCGCTAACCGTGAATTCCTGCCAGGAAGAAGGCGAACATCTGGTGTGCCGCTGCAACTACCCTCATCACCTTGAAGTACTGCAGCGCCGCGCCTCCTTTCGCGCTCGGCTGCGACTGGGCATGGAGGCCGGCGGTATTCTGCGCAACGCGCACGGCCATTCGGCCCAGGGCGATCTGCGCGACCTCTCTCTGGAGGGCTGCCGGCTGGAGCTGCCGCTGGCGGCCGGCGGCATCCTTGCCGCCTCATCGACACCTGTTGAACTGGAGCTGTGCTTCTCCAACGATAGCCGCTTTATCGTGAGCGCCACGCTGCGCCACCAAACGGTAAGCACCGAACGCCAGAGCCTGCAGGCCGGCTTCCAGTTCGAGGCCGTTACCCCCGACAAGGAGCGCCAGCTGTGGTTCCTGGTCCGCGAGATAGAGCGCGAAGCCGCGCGCAGCACGGACAGCAACGCTGCCGCGCGGCTGCCCTCGCCGCTATTCCAGACCAGCGCATCCAGCGCGCCCAGCATCGGCCGGCGCAGCATCCTGCCCTACGCCACGCCCATGGCACGCCGCCTCTCTCGAGTCTCCGGCTATCTGGACGCCCAGCAGCTCGAGCTTCAGCAGGGCGGCACCGTCGACTCAGTCCAGCTCTCGCGCCACGCCGACCGGCTGCTGCTGCTGCACGATGAGCAGCGCGAGGCGCTGCTGTTCGCGACGCGCTGCATGCACCAGGAATCCGGCCTGATTCGCCACTGCCTTTCCGTTGCCGCGCACCTTCTCGATCTGGCCGGAACAAATGCCATTCCGCGGGAGCTGCGCAAGGCGATAGCGGCCAGCGCCATGATCCACGACCTGGGCAAGGCGCTGCTGCCGCCTGAGCTGCTGACGCTGAAGCGGCTCAGCGATACGGATAGCGCTCGCCTCCGGCAGCACGTTCCCCTGCTGCTGGAAAAAATCGCCGGCTGCCAGTGGCTGACCCCGGGCGTGGTCACCGCGGTGGTGGAACATATCAACGAGAGGCTGGATGGCAGCGGCTATCCCCGGCACCTGCACAGCGGCCAGCTGCGCGAGCTGGCCCGGGCCGCCGCCGTGGTTGACGTCATTGATGCGATGCGCCGCGACAGGCCCGATCGCGCCGCCTGGAAAATCAGCGACGTGTAT
>DATHXP010000487.1:0-2021 GCA_035459605.1 Halomonas sp.
GCCGCCGAGCGCGGCCGCTATCAAAGCTTCGAGGGCTCGCTGTGGAGCCAGGGTATCCTGCCCATCGACTCCATCGACAGGCTCATCCAAGAGCGCGGCGCGAAGTACATCGAGGTCGACGCCGCCTCGACCCAGGACTGGGACCGCCTGCGCGACAAGATCGCCAGGCAGGGCATGCGCAACGCCAACCTGATGGCGATCGCCCCCGCCGCGACCATCTCCAGCATCTGCGGGGTTTCGCAGTCCATCGAGCCGACCCGCCAGAACCTGCTCGTCAAATCGAACCAGTCCGGCGAGTTCACCGTGGTCAACGCATGGCTGGTCAACGACCTCAAGGCGCGCGGCCTGTGGGACGCGGCAATGATCAGCGATCTCAAGAGCCACGACGGCTCCGTGCAGCCCATCGAGCGCGTGCCGGCCGATCTCAAGGCCAAGTACGCCACCGCCTTCGAGGTCGAGCCCAAGTGGCTGGTCGAGGCCGCCTCGCGCCGTCAGAAGTGGATCGACCAAGCGCAGTCGCTGAACCTCTATCTCCAGGGCGCCTCGGGCAAAAAGCTCGACGCGACCTACCGCATGGCCTGGTACCGCGGTCTCAAGACCACCTGCTACCTGCGCGCGCTGGGCGCCACCGCGGTGGAAAAGTCCACCGTCGAGCGCGGCAACCTCAGTGCGGTCAGCAGTGATAGCAATGAGCTGGGCGGCAAGGCCTGACCAAGACGACACAAAATGAGGACAATCTAATGCATGCAACCCATGAAAACGGCAGCCGGCAGCGCGAAGCCCGGGCCTGGCAGTCGGCTCTGGACCAGGCGCTCGCCTCCCACGGCGGTGAGGCGGCACTCGCTCACTATCCGCATGTGGCCAACGCTTTTCCTTCATCGGCTCCCAACCCGCACGCTCCCGAATTTCCGCTGCTCGACTACCGCCGGCTGAAGAGCTGGGCCATTCACCGCGGCTGGCACGTGCGGCCGGCGCCGGAGCGCGCCGCTCGCAGCGACAAGAGCCGCCCGCCGCTGCGTTTTACTCGCGGCAAATATGCACACTGAGACGCCCCGTCGCGTCTGCGCATGCCAAAACCAGTCGGGCCGACGCTTTTCACAGGGTCCGCAAGGCATCGGCCTGGCGCCCTTGGCGCGTCAGCTCGGGCTCAGCCGCCCGCTGCCGACCAGCATACCGAGGGTAATCAGCGCCGCGGCGGCGGCGAGCCACAGGGTCGGCTCGGCGTAGCCGGTGAGGATAAGCACCAGCGTCGAGAGCAGCGGCGTGAAGTAGGACAGCAGCCCCAGCAGGCGCAAGTCGCCGTGCTTGACGCCCACGTCCCAGGTGAAAAAAGCGCTGCCCACCGGCCCCAGGCCCAGCGCGACCACTCCCAGCCAGCCGACACCCTGCGGCCAGCGGGTCGGTTCGAAGGCCAGATGGCAGAGCGCGGCGAGCACCGCGGTCACCAGGCAAAAACCACCCACGGCGGCGGTCGGCACATGGCTGACGGTGCGCGAGAGCACCGAATAGCCGCTCCACAGCAGGGCACAGGCGAAAGCGGCCGCATAGCCTAGCGTGCTCCCTGCGGCGCTCATATCGCCGCCGATCAGCAGAAAAGCGCCAGCGAAGCCCAGCAGGCTGCCGGTCACGTGCCGAAGCCTGAGGCGCTCACCGGGCAGCAGCGCCGCAAGCAGCACGATCAGCAGCGGCCAGAGATAGCTGATCAGTCCCGCATTAGCGGGCGGAGCATTCTGCTGGGCAACAAAATAGAGCGCGTGATAGCCAAACAGCCCCGCGACACCCAGCGCCCAGACCGCCGGCGGCTGACGCATGGCGCCCAGCGGCGACTCTCCGCGCACCGTAAGCCAGGCGGCGAAGCAGGCAAAGGCCACGCCGAAGGCCAGCGCCGTCAGCAGAAACGGCGGCACCGCGCCGGACAGCTGGGTCAGTGCGGCAAGCAGCGCCCAGTTGAGGACGGTTGTCGCCCCGATCAGCGTTGCGCGGCGGCGTTGCGCGTCTGCCATGGCGTTGTTAGACATCGT
>DATHXP010000488.1:0-10385 GCA_035459605.1 Halomonas sp.
CTTGTTGTTGCCGTAAATCTTGCGAAAAGTGCCGAGTAGCCCTTGACGAGTATAGCGTCCAAGACTGGTTTCGCCCATCAGGCCGGGAACGGCAATTAAATAAAGCAGTGTGAAATAAGCGATCAAAAAAGCGCCACCACCGTTTTCACCGGTGACATAGGGCATGCGCCAGATATTGCCCGCACCGACCATGGCGCCTACTACTGCCATCAGGTAGCCAAAACGGCTACCCCATTGTTCTCTGGAAATTGTTGTTGTCATATCTTGACTCCATGACGTGTCATTGGACTTCGTGGATCAAGCCATTGCCACCCTGCCAGAGGCAGGGTGGTCTCTTTGCGGTTAGTCGAACTTGATACCCTGCGCCAGAGGCAGCTCGCGGGAGTAGTTCACCGTATTGGTCTGGCGGCGCATGTAGCTCTTCCAGACATCCGAGCCGGATTCGCGGCCGCCGCCAGTTTCTTTTTCGCCGCCGAAAGCGCCGCCGATCTCGGCACCGCTGGGGCCAATGTTGACGTTGGCGATGCCGCAGTCGCTGCCCACATCGGAGGTAAACATTTCGGCTTCGCGCACGTCGCTGGTGAAGATGCACGACGACAGCCCCTGGGGAACGTCGTTGTGCATGTGCATGGCTTCATCAAATTCGCGATAGCTCATGACGTAGAGGATCGGAGCGAAGGTCTCGCGTTTGACCAGTTCGTTCTGAAGGTCGACCTCGACGATGGCAGGCGACACATAATAGCCGTTCGGGGCCTGGTCGATCTGCTGGCGTTCGCCGCCGAAGATCCTGGCGCCCTCCTGACGCGCCTGGTTGAGGGCGTCTTGCATCTGTTCGAAGGCCTGACCGTCGACCAGCGGGCCGACCAGATTTCCCTCCAGGGGGTTGCCGATGGAGACCCCGGCGTAGGCCTTCTTGAGACGATCGACGACCTCGTCCTTGATGGACTCGTGGACGATCAGACGGCGCAGGGTGGTGCAGCGCTGTCCTGCGGTACCCACCGCCGAGAAGAGGATGGCACGAACCGCCAGATCCAGATCGGCGCTGGGGGCCAGGATCATGGCGTTATTGCCGCCCAGTTCGAGAATGCTGCGTCCGAAGCGCGCCGCGACCCGCGGACCCACGTCGCGACCCATGCGGGTGCTGCCGGTAGCGCTGACCAGGGGAATCCTCGGGTCGTCGGCCAGGCGCTCGCCGGCCTCACGGTCGCCGATGATTACCTGGCTAAGGTGCTCGGGTGCCTCATCGCCGAATTCGGCCATGGCACGCTCCAGCAGGGCCTGGCAGGCCAGCGCGGTGAGCGGGGTCTTCTCGGAGGGCTTCCAGATCAGGCTGTTGCCGCACACCAGTGCCAGGGCGGCGTTCCAGGCCCAGGGCGCCACCGGGAAGTTGAACGCGGTGATCAACCCGACGGGGCCCAGCGGATGCCAGGTCTCACGCATATGGTGGCCCGGGCGCTCGGAGGCAATGGTCAAACCGAACAGCTGACGGGACTGACCGACGGCGAGATCGCAGATATCGATCATCTCCTGCACCTCACCCAGGCCCTCGGGCAGGATCTTGCCGCACTCATGGGTGACCAGGGCGCCGAGGTCGTCCTTGTGGCGGCGCAGCTGCTCGCCGAACAGGCGTACCAGCTCGCCGCGTCGCGGCGGCGGCACCCGACGCCACTGCTCGAAGGCCTGCTCGGCTCTGGCGATACGCGTATCGACCGCATCGGAATCGTCCATGGCGACCTTGCCAATGACGCTGCCATCGATAGGAGTGATAACCTCCAGGCTACCCTGCTGATATAGCGCTGCGGCGACGCCAAGACGCTGCATAATGGTATCGATCATTCTTTCTCCTACTGGCTTTGTTCGTCGCTTGTGAAACAGTTGGGATACCCCTGCAGTATCTCCACGGGGTTTGACTGCCCTCAAGCGATGTTTTATATGAAGGTCATTCCTTTTTTTCGCGAATACGAGGTGCCGCGATGAACCGCCCCCACTTGCCGACATTGACCGCCATGCAGTGCTTCGAGGCCTCGGCCAGGCATCTCAGCTTTACCCGGGCCGCCGAAGAGCTGAGTCTGACCCAGAGCGCGGTCAGCAAGCAGGTCGCCCAGCTTGAATCGGTGCTTCAGCATCCGCTGTTTCGCCGCGTGCGCAGACGTCTTCAAGTTACGCCGGAAGGCTCGCTGTATCTGACCGAGGTGCGCAAGATTCTGGCGCGGGTGGAAATGTCCACGCGCTATATGCAGTCCTACGGGGGGCAGAGCGAGGTGCTCAACGTGACCACGCTGCCGACGTTCGGGGCGCGCTGGCTGATTCCGCGCATCAACGGCTTTCGGTTCCGGCATCCCAATGTCTATCTCAACATTACCAACCGCGTGGAGCCCTTCGATCTAGATGAGGAGCATGTTGACGTGGCGTTCTTCTTTGGTCACGGCGCCTGGCCAAAGGCGGAGTGCATCAAGCTCCTCGACGAGGAAATGGTCGCGGTGTGTGCCCCATCTATTATTCCGGCCGGAGGGATAAAAGACCCCCTTGAGCTGACTCGGCTGATTCTGCTGCAAAGCGCGACGCGCCCAGGAGCCTGGCATCGCTGGTTCGAAGCCCAGGATGCCTATACCGAGCACAGCTACCATGGACCGCGCTTCGATACGTTTTATATGGCACTGCGGGCTGCCCGTTCAGGCTGCGGCGTGGCCCTGGTGCCGCGCTTTCTAGCCGAAGAAGAGCTGTTGGCGGGGCAGCTCGTCATTCCATGGTCGTTCTCACTGACCAGCCGTGATGCTTACTACCTGGCTTATCCAGAATATAAGGCTGAAATGGCCAAGGTGAAGGGCTTTGTCGAGTGGATACTCGAGCATCTTGCAGAGCCGCTCGGAACGCCAGGAGCGGCATGCGCTGATGTATCTGAAGTGTCGTCTTAACCTTGTTCAAGGCTATAAACGCAGGGCTATGAGCGACTGGTTTGAGCTATTTTGGATAGGTGCTCCGACTGAATCAAGGCCGCTGCTGCGTAGTCAGCGGCATGACCAGAAAGCACCCTCGGACCGCGACGAACCGAACGGCTTTGATTGAGAGGATCCAGTAGTTTTTGGAATGCATGGCGAGATTTTTTTCGCTTGAGGTGCTGCTGGCGGTCTGCTCTCATGACTGTTAATGCACTTCTTCAAAAACAGCAGGAACTCGCTATGGAACTGCCGCACGTCAGTGAATCCCTGGGTATCGTCCACCCTATTTGTATCGAGCGCGGTCGCAATGCCGAGGTCTGGGACGAGCAGGGCAGGCACTATGTCGACTTCGTCGGCGGCATCGGCGTGCTTAACCTGGGGCACTGCCATCCGACCATCACCGAGGCGGTCAAGAGCCAGGTCGATACCCTGATGCACTCGGCGTTCAACGCCCTGCCCCATCGCGGCTATCTGGACGTGGTGAAGGCGCTGGACGGCTTCGTGCCGGTCTCCTACCCGCTCTCCTGCATGCTGACCAACTGCGGCGCCGAAGCCACCGAGAACGCCCTCAAGGTGGCCCGTGGCGCCACCGGTCGCCAGGCGGTGATCGCCTTCGACGACGGCTTTCACGGCCGTACGCTGGCGGCCCTGAACCTCAACGGCAAGGTCAAGCCCTACAAGAATCGCCTGGGCGCGCTGCCGGGCCCGGTCTTCCATCTGCCCTTTCCCAGTCCCGACAGCGACGTCGCCGCCGACCAGGCCAAGGCGGCGCTACAGCGGCTGTTCGAGGTCGAGGTGCCCGCCGACGAGGTGGCCTGTCTGATCGTCGAACCGGTTCAGGGGGAGGGCGGCTTCCGACGGCTGGATCCCGAGTTTGCCGTCTGGCTGCGCAACGTCTGCGACCGACATGGTATCGTGATGATATTCGACGAGATCCAGTCCGGCTTTGGGCGTACCGGGCGCCGCTTCGCCTTCTCCCATCTCGGCGTCGAGCCCGACCTGCTGCTGATGGGCAAGAGCATGGCCGCGGGTCTGCCGCTGGCGGCGGTGGTTGGCAAGGCGGAGATCATGAACGCCCTGCCCAAGGGCGGTCTGGGCGGCACCTACTCGGGCAACGCCGTGGCCTGCGCGGCGGCTCGGACGGTGATGGAGCTGATGAGCGAGGACAACCTGCGCCGCTGGAGCGAGCGCCAGGAGGCGCTGATCCTCGAGGCCCATCGCGATTGGCGCGCTTCGGGCCGCTTTCCGATGCTGGGCGCGGTGACCGGGATCGGCGCGATGCGCGGTATCGTCCTAGAGGATACCGCCAGCGCCAGCGGCGGCGAGTACCTGGCCGCGCTGCTGGTAGCGGGGCGCGAGGAGGGCGTGCTGCTGATGCCGAGCGGCCGCCGTCGCAACGTGCTGCGCCTGCTGGCGCCGCTGACCGCCGAACCCGAGGTGATGAAAGAGGGCCTGGCGCGCCTGGAGCGGGCGCTGCAAAAGATTTGCTAGCACTGCCTTATCCGCCATGCTGGCTGAAAAATCCCAGCTGGAAATCGACGCCTAGAATTTGTCCGCCTGATATATCAAGAGTCAACGTATTTGACCCGGGAGCGATAGACGCATGACCCCCTTTCCCTTGGAAGCGCGCCTGTTCGAGGCGCTGCGCGACGGCGACTGGCCGAGCCCCGCCCAGGCGTGGAGCCTCGAACAGGCGGGGCTGACCGCACCTGCGCTGGTGGAGCTGTTTGAATCCCAGGTGCTCAGCCGCCAGCTGGACCTGCATGCCCGGCGCCTGCAGGCTCGCGGCGAGGCTTTTTATACCATCGGCAGTTCGGGGCACGAAGGGAATGCCGCGATCGCCGCGGCGTTTCGGGTGACGGACCCGGCGCTGCTTCACTACCGCGATGCGGCCTTCCTGCTCCAGCGCAGCAAGCAGCTGCCCGGACAGACGCCGGCCTATGACATGCTGCTGAGCTTCGCCGCCTCAAGCGAAGACCCGATCTCCGGCGGCCGCCACAAGGTGCTGGGCTCCAAGGCGCTGAACGTGCCGCCCCAGACCAGCACCATCGCCTCCCACACGCCCAAGGCGGTGGGCATGGCCCACAGCTTCGGCCTGTGGCGTCGGCTCGGCGAGCAGGGGGGCGAGTGGCCGAATGACAGCGTGACAATATGCAGCTTCGGCGACGCCTCCTTCAATCACTCGACCACCCAGGGGGCGCTCAACGCGGCGGCCTGGGCGGCCTACCAGGGCGCGCCGATGCCGCTGGTGATGGTCTGCGAGGACAACGGCATCGGCATCTCGACGCCGACGCCCGGCGGCTGGATCGAACAGAGCATGCGCGCCCGCCCGGAGATTCACTACCTGAGCTGCGACGGACTCGACCTGCTCGACACCTATCGCACCGCGCGCGAAGCGGAGCGCCTGGCGCGGCGCCTCAAGCAGCCGGTATTCCTGCACATGCACTGCGTGCGGCTGATGGGCCACGCCGGCTCCGACGCCCAGCAGGCCTATCTGACGCCGCAGCAGATCAAGGCCTTTGACGCCCGCGATCCGCTGCTCTACAGCGCCGGCCTGCTGATGCGCCACGGCGTGCTCGACGCCGAAGCCATTCGGGCGCTCTACGAGCATATTGGCCAGCGGGTCGCCGAGGTCGCGGAGGTAGCAATCCGCCAGCCCAAGCTGGACAGCGCCGAGGCGGTGATGGCGCCCATTGTGCCGCCGTCGCGGCCCGCCCGCCGCCAGCCGGCCGAGAGCAAGGTCGACGAGACGCCGGCCACCATGGCCCGGCTGCTCAACCAGTCGCTGTATCGGCTGATGGCGGAGTATCCGCACCTGGTCATGGCCGGTCAGGACGTCGGCCGCAAGGGCGGCGTCTACGGCGTGACCCAGCGCCTGCAGGCCAGGTACGGCGCCTACCGCGTCATCGATACGCTGCTCGACGAGCAGAGCATTCTGGGGCTGGGCATCGGCCTGGCGCAAAACGGCTTCGTACCCATCGTCGAGATTCAGTTCCTGGCCTACCTGCACAACGCCGAGGACCAGCTGCGCGGCGAGGCCGCCACCTTGAGCTTCTTCTCCAAGGGCCAGTACACCAACCCCATGGTCATACGCATCGCTGGGCTGGGCTATCAGAAGGGCTTCGGCGGGCATTTCCACAACGACAACGCCATCGCCGTGCTGCGCGATATTCCCGGCATATTAGTGGCCTGCCCGTCGAACGCCGCCGACGCCGTGGGGCTGATGCAGGAGGCGGTGCGCCTGGCCGACGAGGAGCAGCGAGTGGTGGTGATGCTCGAACCCATTGCCCTCTACCACAGCCGCGATCTCATCGAAGAAGGCGATCGGCGTTGGAGCTTCAGTGATCCCGGCCCCGAGCATCGCCTGCCCGTGGGGGTGCCGGGCCAGTGGGGCGAGGGGCGCGACCTGGCGATCGTCACCTACGGCAACGGCGTCTATCTGTCGCATCAGGCCCGGGAGCGACTCGAGGCCAAAGGCATCGCGCTGCGCATTATCGACCTGCGCTGGCTGACCGCACTGGATCACGACGCGATTCAGCGCCGGGTGGCCGACTGCGCCCAGGTGCTGTGCGTGGACGAGTGCCGCCGCAGCGGCTCAGTCAGCGAGGAGGTCATCACCGGCCTGGTGGAGCGGGGCGTGGAATCGCATCGTCTGCACCGCCTGACCGCCGAGGACAGCTTCATCCCCCTAGGGCCGGCGGCGACGGCCACGCTGCCCTCGGTCGCGGCGATCGTCGAGCGCGCCGAGGGCCTTGTGCCCAGGCAGATCGCATCTAAACGCACAGCAACAGAGAGTCGGACCTGATGAGCGAAATGACCCAGCCCAAGGAACGCCTGCTGATCGTCTGCCCCGGGCGCGGCACTTACAACCAGGCGGAGTGGGGCTCGCTGACCCGCCACGCCGCCGGCAGCGAGTGGCTTTCGCGCTTCGATGCGCTGCGCCGCGAGCAGAACCAGCCCACCCTCAGCGAACTCGACGGCGAGACCCCGTTTCGCCTGAGCGTGCACGGCCGCGGCGATCACGCCTCGCCGCTGATCTACGCCTGCGCGCTGGCGGACGCTCTGGCCATCGACCGCGAGCGCTACGAGATCTGCGCCGTGACCGGCAACTCCATGGGCTGGTACATCGCCCTGGCCCTCAGCGGCGCGCTCGCCCAGGACGACGCCTTCACGCTGATCAACACCATGGGCCATCTGATGCAGACCAGCCTCATCGGCGGCCAGCTGCTCTATCCCTGGGTCGACGACCAGTGGCGCCCTCAGCCCGAGCGTCGCCGAGAGCTGCTGGCGCTGATCGAGACGCTGCACGGCCAGGAGGGCAGCGAGCTGTATCTCTCCATCGAGCTTGGCGGCATGCTGGTGTTTGGCGGCAACGAGGCGGGCCTCAAGCGGCTGACCGAGGAGCTGCCGCCGATGGAGCGCTTCCCCATGCGCCTGCATCAGCACGCCGCCTTCCACACGCCGATGCAGGAAAGCGTGAAGGCCGAGGCCAGGACGCGCCTGCCGGCAACGCCCTTCGGCGCGCCCGAGGTGCCGCTGATCGACGGCCGCGGCAAGCTCTGGACGCCCTGGAGCACCGACCCCGAGGCGCTGTGGGACTACACTCTGGGTGAGCAGCTGGTAACGCCCTACGACTTTACCGCCGCCCTCAGGGTGAGCCTGCGCGAGTTCGTCCCGGACCGCGTCGTCATCCCCGGCCCCGGCGCCACCCTCGGCGGCGCCGTTGCCCAGGCGCTGATCCAGCTCGGCTGGTGGGGGCTCGACAGCAAGGCCGCCTTCCAGGCCATGCAGCAAAGCGATCCCCGGCTGATCAGCATGGGGATCGAAGAGCAGCGGGAGTGGCTGCTAGCCTAGCCACTCCTCGAAGGCATCGAGGGCGGCGCGCTGCCAGTCCGCCAGCTGCGCCCAGTGGTCAAGAACTTGTACGTCCGTGTTTTCGTGATGATTTTTCATGAGGTACTCCTTCTGATTTGGCGCCGCCAGCCGGCGTGCCGAGTGGGTGTTAACAGTATGTCGGCTGAAAGCGCGGCATCTTGAACTCAGGATAAGAAAAACTGACGCAGCATCGGCAGATATAGTTTTTCACTATGGCGGCTGGCCGTTAGCATGGCTCTAATTCAAGGGAGAGGCCGAGCATGCTGGAAAGCTATCTGACGGGGCTGTTGATCAGCGGTGGCATCATCGTGGCCATCGGCGCGCAAAATGCCTATGTGCTGGGGCGCGCGGTGCGCCGCGAGCACCACTGGTGGTCGGCCGGACTGTGCATGAGCAGCGATGCGCTGCTGATTACCGCCGGCATGTTTGGCGTCGGTGCGCTGCTGCTGGCGGCTCCCCAGGCCATGGAAGTGCTGCGCTGGCTGGGGGTGGCCTTTCTGACCTGGCTGGCGATACAGGCTTTCCACCGGACGCTGACGGGTCGCGAAGGGCTGGAAACGGCAGGCGGGCGGAGCAGCAGCGTGGCCGGCGTGATGCTCGCCACCCTGGCCGTTACGGTGCTCAATCCCCAGGTGTATCTGGACACCCTGGTGCTGATTCCGGCGGTAGGCGCCCAGCAGCACAGCACGAGCGGCTTTTTGATCGGGGCGATCAGCGCCTCGGTGCTGTGGTTCAGTCTGCTGGCCTGGGGCGGTGCGGCGCTGTCGCCCTGGCTCTCGCGCCCGAAGGCCTGGCGCTTTATCGATGGTAGCATTGGCGTGATGATGGCGGTCGTGGCGATCGGCCTGGTCCAGGGCGGCGGCTTGGGCTGACGCCGAAATACTTACGCAGTGTGGCTGTCGCTGGGTTTTGCGCTGCCGGCCGTCACCAGCTCTGCTGGGACTCGCTAAACAGCGGCCGATCTGAAAAGGAAAGACAGGGTGATGAAAAGGACTGCGTTCGCCGCTCACTCGGCACGGCTGCGACCGCTGCTGTCAATCATGCTGGTGGGCCTGGCGCTGGCGGGCTGCGCCGGCGACCCGCGTGAAGCGCTGCCGCTAAGCATGGCGCTGCCGTCTGTCGAAGACCCGGCAGCGGTGCCTGTGGACTGCTCAACGGCCGAAGGCGCTGCCCGGCTGGTCTGCGATGATGATGACCTGGCGGCGCTCGACCGTCAGCTGGATGAGGTGCTTGAAGCCGCCGAAGATCAAGCGTCTCAGGATCAGCGCTCGCGGCTGCGGGCCGTTCAGCAGAGCTGGCTCGGAAAGCGTGACGACTGCATGACGCAAGGCGACAGGCGCGCCTGCATCGCTGAGGTGTACCGGCGGCGCATCGCCGAGCTGCAGGCACGATACGGCCTGGTCGCGCAGCGCGGGCCGTTGCATTTTGTCTGTGGCGATCGACCCGCCAACCAAATCAGCGTGACCTGGTTCGACACCGAACCCAGGACGCTGATAGCCGAGCGCGGCGATAGCGAGTCGTTGATGTATCGCCAGATTGGCGCGGGGCCGGACTATCTCGGACGCAATGAAAGCCTGAGCGAGTATCAGGAGACGATAACGGTCGTCTGGGGGCATGGCGCACCGCAGATGACCTGCCGAGCAGTCCGTTGAGGCATGACTGGCAAGTATTCCCAACCGATAGCCCTGCACCGATGGTGCGGTAAGGTTAATAGAGGAACCTTTGTTATCTGACAGGTCAAAGGGTCCGGCTCTTCCATTCTCAGAAGGATGATTTTCCATGAAACGATGGTTTAGCGCGGCGCTACTGCTGCTGTTGGCGACATTCGTGGCGGGCTGTGCCAGTCAGGAGGACGGCGGCGGCTCGCACAGGGCGCTGGGCAAGCTGCCGGCTGCCTATCAGGGTGAGCTGCCCTGCGCAGACTGCGCGGGTATCCGCTACCATCTGGCCCTGTTCGAAGACAACCTTTATACCCTGGAAACCAGCTATCTGGGCACCGGTGAGCTGCGTCGCTTCCATGAGCAGGGGCGCTGGTCGCTGAATGCCCAGGGTGACAAGTTGCGTCTAGACGGCAATGCCGATGGCCCAAGCCAGTGGCAGGTGGTGGACTCCCGGACCCTCGAGCTGCTCGACAGGCAAGGCCAGCCAGCGGCCTCTGGGCTGAGCTACCAGCTGCAGCGCATCGAGCCCTTCCTGACCGAGCCGCTGGAAGATCGCTACTGGAAGCTGACCGAGCTGCGCGGCGAGCCCGTCGCGGTCGAGGAAGACCAGCGCGAAGCGCATCTGGTGCTGCACAGCGAGGACCAGCGGGTCAGCGGCGCCACCGGCTGCAATCGCCTGATGGGCAGCTTCGAGCGTACTGAAGAAAGTCTGAAGCTAGGCCAGATGGGTAGCACCATGATGGCCTGCGGCGGCGACAGCATGGCGCTTGAGCGGCGCTTTCTCGAGGCGCTCAGCGACGTCGCTTCCTACCGCGTGCTGGTCAATCGTCTGGAACTGTATGATGACCGGGGCGAGCTGCTGGCGCGCTTCGAGGTGCGTCACTTGACCTGAACCCATCTGGGCTGAATC
>DATHXP010000489.1:0-5917 GCA_035459605.1 Halomonas sp.
CGCTCACCGTCGGTGACCACGATGACCTTGACCCTGTCCTTGGTCGCGCTGTGCAGGATGTCATCGATATGTTCGCGGTCCGTGTAGGCGACGAACAGGCCGCGATGGTTGCGGTAGATATTCGAGAACTCCTCGCAGGCCTGGCCGACCGTGGGGGTATAGATAACCGGCAGCATCTCCTCGAGATGCTCCGATACCAGCCGATAGTAGAGGGTCTCGTTGTCGTCCTGGATGGCACGCAGGTAGATGTGGCGATCCAGCGCGGTCTGACACTGCTGGTACTGCCGGTAGACCCGCTCCAGCTGTTCGTCGATGGTTTCGACGGCCTCGGGCAGCAGCCCGATCAGGTTGAAGTCGAGGCGCTCTTCGTAAGTAAAGGCGCTGCCCTTGTTGAGCAGCGGCATTTCCAGCAGGGCGGGCCCGGCATAGGGCACATACAGAGGGCGCTTGGGATCGATGGCCATTCTTTTTCTCTTCCTGTATCAAGATGTTACGAACCAGGGCGGTGACTGTATACGAAAGCTGTACTCTAACATGCCGGCGCAATGGCCATACCATGTGGCCTGCTACCGGTCTCAGACGTCGGCGAAGCGCCCCAGCCCGACGGCCTTGCGCAGCCGCTCCATGGTCGGGGCGGCTTCATCGCGGGCCCGCTGGGCGCCGGCCTGCAGCACCCGCTCGATATGGCCCGGGTCCTCTAGCAGCGCGTAATAGCGCTCGCGAGGCTCGCGCAGATGCTCGTTGAGCACCTCGAACAGGCGATCCTTGGCCGCCCCCCAGCCGATGCCGTTTTCGTACTCGCGGCGCATCTCGGCGCGCTGCTCGGCATCGACAAAGGCGGAGTAGATCTGAAACAGCGTGCAGCTATCGGCGTCCTTGGGCTCGCCCGGCTCCAGCGAGTTGGTCTTGATCTTGCGTACCGACTTCAGCAGCTTTTTCTCGCTGGCGAACAGCGCAATGGTGTTGTCGTAGCTCTTGGACATCTTGCGCCCGTCCAGGCCGCTTAGCACCTGGGTCTGCTCGTCCACCGCCGCCTCGGGCAGGGTGAAGTACTGGCCCTTGAAGAGATGATTGAAGCGTCCGGCAATGTCGCGGGCCATCTCGAGATGCTGAACCTGGTCGCGGCCCACCGGCACCTTGTTGGCGTTGAACATCAGGATATCGGCGGCCATCAGCACCGGGTAGCCGAACAGGCCCATGGTCACGCCCCGGTCCGGGTCCTGATTGCCGGCCTCTTCGTTCTCGGCCACTGCCGCCTTGTAGGCGTGGGCGCGATTCATCAACCCCTTGGCGCAGACGCAGGACAGCATCCAGGTCAGCTCGGGAATCTCGAGGATGTCCGACTGGCGATAGAAGATGGCGTTATCGGTATCCAGGCCCAGCGCCAGCCAGGTGGCGGCGACCTCAAGGCGCGACTGCTGCACCCGCTTCGGATCCTGGCACTTGATCAGCGCATGCAGGTCGGCCAGAAAATAGTAGGACTGAACGCCGGGATCCTGACTCGCCTGGATGGCGGGACGGATGGCGCCCACATAGTTGCCCAGATGAGGCGTGCCGGTGGTGGTGATGCCCGTCAGCACACGGGACTTGTCGGTCGATGCGGTCATGAACTCGGGACTCTGATGATCTCTTGAATGGCGGCTATGGTACCGCGCCCTCTGGAGCATGGCGAACGCGGCCCTCGCTTACCGGCGTGCCGATACCTGCTGTCAGGCCCGCGACTGCCCGCACTGCCAGCAGGTATCGAACGCGCCCTCCAGCCGCTCGCCGCAGCCGGGGCAGCGCCAGGGCGGGCCCTGATCCCCGCCGTCCTGGCTGCGTTGAATCAGCGCCTCGGCGCGGGAACGATTGTGCGGCGCCACCCACACCTCGGGCTCGCATTCGCCGGGCGGCAGCTCGCCGGCAGCGCCGCCCAGCACCTGATTGCGGCGCTCCACGGGAATGCCCGCCGACTCCAGCAGGTTGGCGATATGACTCACCAGCAGCGGGTTGCCCGCCGCGAAGACACGCACGAAATCAAGCTCTGCCATGGTCAATCACGAAAAACACGCACGCCCAGCGCCTTGAGATAGGCGGTCTCGGGAATCGCCGGGTGGACGGGATGATCCGGCCCCTGGTGGCCCTGGAACAGCAGCTGCGCATGGCGATCCTGATGGCGAGCGGCACCGCGCACCACGTCGATCAGCTTTTCTGCGACCAGATGCATCGAGCACGACGCCGACAGCAGCAGGCCATCGCGGCCCAGCAGGCGCATCGCCTCGCGGTTGAGCCTGGCGTAGGCGCGCTCGCCGGCGGGCATGTCCCGGCGCTTCTTGATGAAGGCCGGCGGGTCGAGAATGATCACGTCAAACGCCTCGCCCTGGTCCCTGAGCGCGGCCAGCGCCTCGAAGGCATCGCCCTCGCCCACCGCCACCCGCTCGTGCAGGCCGTTGAGCGCGGCGTTGGCGGCGACCCGCTCCAGCGCCCGGGCGCTGGAATCCACGCACAGCACCTCGCTGGCCCCGTGGGCGGCGGCCTGTATGCCCCAGCCGCCCACGTAGCTGAACATGTCCAGCACCCGCCTGCCGGCCACCAGGCCGTTAAGCCAGGCTCGGTTGCCGCGATGGTCGTAGAACCAGCCGGTCTTCTGGCCGTCCAGCACCGGGGCGCTGAAACGCACGCCGTTCTCCTCCAGCAGCACCTGCTCGGGCAGCTCGCCCTTGATGACCTCGACGCCGAGCTCCAGGCCCTCCTGGCGGCGCCCGCCGGTGTCGTTGCGCAGCACCACGCAGGCCGGCGATATCACCTTGTCCAGCGCGTCAAGCAGCGGCTCCAGCACCGCCTGCATGCCGGCGGTATTGAGCTGCACCACCAGTACGCCATCGAAGCGGTCGATGATCAGCCCCGGCAGCAGGTCGCCCTCGCCGTTCACCAGCCGGTAGAACGGCTTGTCGAACAGCCGCTGGCGCAGCGCCAGCGCCTGATTGAGGCGATGCACCAGCAGCGAGCGGTCGAGCGCCATCTTGGGGTCGCGGGAGACCAGGCGCGCGCAGATCAGCGACTGGCCGTTGACGTAGGCCACGCCCAGGGGCTTGCCGCTGGCCGCCTCCACCACCGCCTGCTCGCCCGGCGCAAAGTCCTTGAGCGGGGTGGCGGCAATATCGACCTCGTTGGAGTACAGCCACAGGTGACCGAGCCTGAGGCGGCGGTCGGTGTTTTTCTTCAGGCGCAGGGAGCGTAAGGCAGTCATCAAAAATCTCGTGAAGCAGTTATCGGGGTGGTTACCATAGAGTGTTGATCATTGCTGGTCATTGTCGAGCGCGTGAAGAACAAGGCGCACGGAACGCAGAAACCGGAGCCTATCGTTATAAGTGAGGATTTCGAGTACCGCGTAACGCCATTATTCGCGCGCAGGCATGACCTTCGAAGCCTTCAGGTCTGGCATTGAGCGCAGTAAACGCTGGCCCGCTGGCCCAGCGTCACCCGCCGCAGCTCGGCGCCGCAGCGCCGGCAGGGCTGGCCGTCGCGGCCGTAGACATTGAGCCGCTGGGCAAAGTAGCCCGGCTCGCCGGTGCCGCTGACGAAGTCGCGCAGGGTGGTGCCGCCCTGGGTGATCGCCGCGGCGAGTATGTCGCGAATCGCTGCGGCCAGGCGCGCGTAGCGCTCCCGGGAAATTCGTCCGGCGGCGCGGCGCGGATCGATACCGGCCACAAACAGCGCCTCGGCGGCGTAGATGTTGCCCACGCCCACCACCACGGCGCTGTCCATGACGAACGGCTTGACCGCCATCCTTCGGCCCCGGGACAGCGTATACAGCCGCTCGCCGTCGAAGCGCTCGGACAGCGGCTCGGGGCCGAGCCGCGCCAGCCGACGATCGCTGGCGGCATCTTCCAGCCCACCTGCGTCGAGCCAGTCGACGAAACCAAAGCGGCGCGGATCGTGATAGCGCAGGATGGCGCCGTCGTCGAGCACCAGGTCCACATGATCGTGCTTCCTGGGCGGCTCGCCGCGGCGTGCGATACGCAGGCTGCCCGACATCCCCAGGTGCCACAGCAGGACTCCCTGGCCGATCACCGGCACCAGCAGGTACTTGGCGCGACGCCCAATCTCGCCGAGGCGAGCCCCTACCAGCCGGTCGACCAGGTCTTCCGGTACCGGCACGCGCAGCCGCGGCTGGCGCACCAGCACCTCGCGCACCTCGCGCCCTTGCACATGGGGAGCGATGCCGCGACGGGTCGTCTCGACCTCGGGCAGTTCAGGCATGGGGCAGCTCAGGCATGAGAGAGTCGGCTCCAGACGCAAGAACCCGACCTGCGGCCGGGTTCTTGAAAGCAGGCACTGGCCTGCGGCAGAAGCGATCCAAGCTGTCGCGGAGGGCGGCCTACTTGATCTTGGCTTCCTTGTACATCACGTGCTTGCGAACCACCGGATCGTACTTCTTGAACTCCAGCTTGTCGGGAGTGTTCTGCTTGTTCTTGTCGGTGGTGTAGAAGTGGCCGGTACCGGCGCTGGACACCAGCTTGATCTTGTCACGCATGAGTCTTCTCCCTGAACGAACGCTTAGACTTTCTCGCCGCGCTTGCGAAGGTCGCTGAGCACCGCATCGATGCCCCTCTTGTTGATCACCCGCATGCCCTTGGAAGAGACGCGCAGCCTGACGAAACGCTTCTCCGACTCCACCCAGAAACGATGCTGGTGCAGGTTCGGCAAGAAACGACGGCGCGTCTTGCGCTGGGAGTGTGAAACGTTGTTACCAGTCACCGGGCGCTTGCCGGTAACCTGACATACTTTGGACATGAGAGCCTCCTACCGCTTGGCCAGGTATCGCTACCTGCTAGTGTTCAAAACCTGTCGGGCAAACCGGGACAACCCCGCTGCGATTTGACCCAAGGGAATTCAAAGGCTGCACTTTATACCAGAGGCGGCCGGGCCTGACAAGCAATCGAGCGCTATTATAGCAGGCCTCGCTCGGCAAAGGACACCACCTCGCCGTCGCCGACGACAAAGTGATCCAGCACCCGGATATCGAACAGCCCCAGCGCCTCTTTGAGCCGATCGGTGATGCGCCGGTCGGCGTCAGAGGGCTCGGCCACGCCGGAGGGATGGTTATGGGCGAAGATGATCGCTCCGGCGCCCAGCTCCAGCGCCCGGCGCGCCACCTCGCGCGGATAGACCGAGGCGCTGTCCAGGGTGCCGCGAAACAGCGATTCGAAGCGGATCACATGGTGCTGGCTGTCAAGAAACAGCGCGGCGAACTCTTCGTGGCCCAGATGGCGCAGGCGCGACGCCAGATAGGCGCGCACCAAGCTCGGCGAGGTCAGCGCGCTGCCCCGGTCCAGCTGACAGGCCAAGTGCCGGCGCGACATCTCGAGCACCGCCTGCAGCTGAACATAGGTGGCCATCCCGATGCCGTGAGCGGCACAGAAGCGCTGCTGGTCGGCCTCGAGCAGGCCGCGCAGGCCCTCGAACTCGAGCAGCAGATCCCGGGCCAGGTCCACCGCCGAGCGCCCGGCCACGCCCACGCGCAGAAAGATCGCCAGAAGCTCGGCATCCGACAGCGCCTCGGATCCCAGCGACAGCAGTTTTTCCCGGGGCCGCTCGCCCTCGGGCCAGTTGCGTATCGACATCTTGGCCTCCTTGCCCTGTTCGCCACTCTATCCCGACGTAGCGTCGGTCCATTCAACGCCGGCTCCAAGGCAAGGTTAGCTGCGATAGCTCTTTGCGATAGTCCTGCACCCGGCGGCAGGGCTATCGCAGTTGAGATAGTCCTGCACCCGGCGGCAGGGCTATCGCAGTTGATCTTGTGACTCAGAGCTGATCCGGCAACAGGCCTGCGAGGGGGCGCTGTAAACCCGTCCCTGGGCGCTACCTACGCCATCCATGGCGTAGAACCCCCTCTTCGACCTGTTCCCGGCGCTCCTCGTCGCGCCTAACTGCG
>DATHXP010000490.1:0-5074 GCA_035459605.1 Halomonas sp.
CTCCTTCCAGAGTAAAGCGCGGGCGGCCATCGGCATCGGGCAGGCACACCGGCAGCATCTTCACCTTGCCGATGGAAAACGATGGAAACACCTCGGCATCAAGCTGCATGCTGGCATAGGGGTCGTAATAGGCCAGCATCAGATCGCACTTGCCCTCGCGCAGCACGTGAATGGCCTCGCCGACATTCATTGCCACCAGCCGCGTCGGCAGCTGCCCCAGCCCTTCCTGCAGGCGAGAAATCCAGGGCGGATAAAAGCTCAGCGCCAGCGAGTGCGCGGCGACAATATCCAGCGCCTCATCGGCAATCGAGAGCCTGCGCATGTGGCCAAGGCTCTCGCTGAGCTGTTCAATCACGTTGCGCGCCGTGATCACGAACAGATGGCCTTCCGAGGTCAGCTCAATCGGCGTGGTCGAGCGATCCACCAGCGTGGTTTCCAGCGCCTGTTCCAGCGCACGAATACGGCGACTGAACGCCGGCTGGGTAACGTGGCGCTGTCGCGCCGAGGCGGAAAAACTGCGCGTCTGGGCCAATGTCAGAAGGTCTTCCAACCATTTGGTTTCGAGGTTCACTGCCACTCCTGCTTCAATGTCTTTCTCGCCTGTGTACCCGGCATATTCGACCAGCTGCGCGGCCTGGTAAAAATTTCGGCAATATTAATTTTAAGGCCGCTAATTTCCAGGGCCGTGGAAAGCCAATTTACCCCAGCCGGCACCGCTCCCGAAACCCGCTATTGAATGGGCGACAGCAGGTAGGCCGCTCGCGAGAGCAGTTTGCGCCAGTAGGGGCGCTGGTTGATCTCTGCCAGATGCAGCTGACGACTGACCGCCAGGTCCGCTTCGAGCATCCGCTCGATCATGGCGGCAAAGGAGCGATCGGGGAGAAAGGCGGTGATCTCGAAGTTGAGTCGAAACGAGCGGTTGTCCAGATTGACCGTGCCGACGCTGGCCGCCTCATCGTCGATCAGCATCACCTTCTGATGCATGAAGCCCGGCTGGTAGCGGTAGACCTTGATCCCCGCCTTGATCATGTCGGGCAAAAACGCGAAAGCCGACAGAAACACCAGCAGCTGATCGGGCCGCTCCGGCAGCAGTATGCGCACGTCCACACCGCGCATGGCGGCCAGGCGCAGCGCATCCTGCACGCTGCGATCCGGCACGAAGTAGGGGCTGGTCAGCCACAGCCGCTGCTGGGCGCTATGGATGGCATGCTGCACCAGCAGGCTGGCGGTTTCCTGGGGATCCGCCGGCCCCGACGGCACAATGACAACGCGATGATCTTCAACGCAGCTGCCGCGCGGCGTCCACTCCAGCTCCAGCACGTCGCCCGTGGCCCAGTGCCAGTCCTCCCAGAACGCCTCCTGCAGCCCCAATACGCTGGGACCGGTCAGCTTGAGATGGGTATCGCGCCAGGCGCCGTGATGGCGATGCTGCCCGAGATACTCGACGCCAACGTTAAATCCGCCAACCCAGCCCCAGTGCCCGTCCACCACCGTGACCTTGCGGTGGTTGCGAAAATTGATTTGAAAACGATGCCGCCCAAAACGCGACGAATGAAACGCCGTGACCAGAGCCCCAGCCTCAGTCAGACGATCAAGATAGCGCCTGGGCAGCTTGTGCGATCCAATCTCGTCGTACAGCAGATACACCTGCACCCCTCGCTGTGCCGCGGCGATCAGCCGGCGCTGCAGACGCTGACCGAGGGCGTCGTCGCGAAGGATGTAAAACTGCACCAGCACGTAGTCTTCGGCCGCCTCGATGCCGGCGAACAGGCTTTCAAAGACAGCTTCCCCCTCAATCAGCAGCTCGCAGCAGTTTCCCCGCGTCAGCGGCATCAGCGCCAGACGCTCGACGGCGAGAATATCGGGACTGCTGCTGCTGGCCAGGTAAGGATCGACGCAGGCCCGATACTCCGCCAGGGCGCGCCTCAATACCGTGTCCTTGTGGCCCCGCGCCGACACGTATCCGTAGAAGCGCGGCCGCCCAAACACCCAGTAGGCGGGCACCGCCAGATAGGGCATGAGAATCAATGAAATAATCCAGGCAATCGCCCCCTGGGAGGTACGGCTGGACATCAGCGCATGCAGCGCCGACAGCACGCCGACGACATGGATCAGCGGAATGACAATACCCAGCAGCCAGGACGCCATGGTTACCCCTTATGCCTGATTACTTGCCTGAATGCGTCTGCGGGCCTGATCGGATCCGGCAGCATGAGCGTCGGCTACGGCGGCTCCCCCGCGGGGAGCCGCTGCGAGATCTTACCCTTGAATGGCTGACAGTTTCAGCGCGTTTCGGCGCTTAGACCCGCTCGGCGATGATCTCTTTCCACTTCGCCGGTCCGGTCTGGTGCACCGAGCTGCCCCGGGCGTCGACGGCCACGGTCACCGGCATGTCTTCGACCTCGAACTCGTAGATCGCCTCCATGCCCAGATCTTCGAAGCCCGCCACCCGCGACTGCTTGATCGCCTGGGCCACCAGGTAGGCCGAACCGCCCACCGCCATCAGGTAGACCGCCTGATTATCGCGGATCGCCTCGATGGCCGCCTCGCCGCGCTCGGCCTTGCCGACCATGCCCAGCAGGCCGGTCTCTTCGAGCAGCGTGGGGGTGAACTTGTCCATGCGGGTCGCCGTGGTGGGACCGGCCGGCCCCACCACTTCATCGCGCACCGGGTCGACCGGGCCCACGTAGTAGATAAAGCGCCCCTTAAGGTCAACGGGCAGCGACTCGCCCCTGGCGAGCATGTCGATCATGCGCTTGTGGGCGGCGTCGCGGCCGGTCAGCAGCTTGCCGCTGAGCAGCAGCGTATCGCCGGGCTGCCAGGTCAGCACCTCTTCCGGGGTCACGCTGTCAAGATTGACGCGCCTGACGTTGTCGCCGGTTTCACGGGTGATCTCCGGCCAGTCTTCCAGTTTTGGCGCCGGCAGCGTCGCCGCGCCGGAGCCGTCCAGCACGAAGTGGGCATGACGCGTGGCCGCGCAGTTGGGAATGATCGCCACCGGCTTGTTGGCAGCGTGGGTCGGGTAGTCCTTGACCTTGATGTCGAGCACCGTGGTCAGCCCGCCCAGCCCCTGGGCGCCGATGCCGCTCTGGTTGACCCTGTCGAACAGCTCCAGACGCAGCTCCTCGGCGCGATTGGAGGCGCCGCGCGCCTGAAGCTCCTGGATATCGATGGGATCGAGCAGCGCCTCCTTGGCCAGCAGCATGGCCTTCTCGGCGGTGCCGCCGATGCCGATACCCAGCATGCCCGGCGGGCACCAGCCGGCGCCCATCCTGGGCAGCTGCTCCAGCACCCAGTCGACCACGCTGTCGGAGGGGTTGAGCATGGCGAACCTGGCCTTGGCCTCGCTGCCGCCGCCCTTGGCCGCCACGTGCACCTCCACGCTGTCGCCCGGCACCAGCCGGTGGTGGATGATCGCCGGGGTGTTGTCTCGGGTGTTCTCCCGCTTGCCGTCGGGGTCCGCCAGCACCGAGGCGCGCAGCACGTTGTCGGGAAGCTGATAAGCACGCCGCACCCCTTCGTTGATCATGTCGTCGAGGCTCATGTCGGCCTCGAAGCGCGCGCTCATGCCGACATTGACGAATACGGTGACGATGCCGGTGTCCTGACAGATCGGACGCTTGCCGAAGGCGCACATCCGCGAGTTGATCAGGATCTGGGCAATGGCGTCCTTGGCCGCGGGGTTCTCCTCGCGCTCGTAGGCCGCCGCCATGGCGTCGATGAAGTCCTTGGGGTGGTAGTAGGAGATGTACTGCAGGGCATCGGCGACGCTCTGGATCAGATCATCCTGGCGAATCACGGTCATGGACAAGACGCTCCTTGGCTGGGGTCGGGTCGGGATACCCGCTCTCTGCGGCCGAGATAGGTCGGCGTGGCGGGTTTCGGGCGCCGGCGCATTATACCTTATCTTTCTGATTTCAGCAGAGAGCCTTGCGTAGTTGGCAACGCGCAAGATAACGGTATAAAGCAGGTAATTGATCAGGTCAGAATAAGAATAAGGGCAGGTAAACTTATAGCATCGCTTGGCACTCAGGGCAGAAATACAGCCGTCGCGACGCGACGCTGGCGCGCTCGATGACGGTGCCGCAAGCGTGACACGGCAAGCCGTCACGTTCGAACACGGCAAAGCGCCAGCGTCGCCGAGTCGCGCCCCGCGCCCTCTCCGCGCTTGCCCAGTCGGCGCGGTTGGTCACGCCGGCCTGGTCGTAGGCCCGGCGCGTCACCTCGAGAATGCACCGCGCCAGGCGCCGCAGCGCCGGCTCGTCGAGATCGGCCGGCCTCGCCCTGTAGTGCAGGCCGGCGAAGAACAGGATTTCCGAGCGCAGGTAGTTGCCCACGCCGGCGAACAGCGTTTGATCGAGCAGCAGGCCGCCCAGCCCGCGGCGGCGAAAGCGGGCATCAGCAAGCCGTGCCATGGCCTGCTCGACGCTGACCCCGTGAGTGAGGAGATCGGGGCCTAGCCGCGAGAGAAACGGATGCTCGTGGAGTCGTTCCGCCGCCCACAGCGAGACGTCGGACGCGCTGTAGAGGCTCGCCGCCCTGCCCTCGGCCATCAGCCGCACCCGCAGCGAGCGCTGGGTGTCGGGCTCGCGCTCGGCGTCGTGGAGCTTCCACACGCCATACAGCTGATTGTGCGAATACAGCACGCGCTCATCGTCGAAGCGGATCAGCAGCGCCTTGCCCCAGCTGTCCACGGACTCGACGCGGCGCCCTATCAGGCTCTGCGCCTTATCCTGGAGCGCCGGAAAAGCAAACCAGACGTCATCCAGCAGCCGGCCTTCGAGCTGACGGCCCAGCTGGTCGGCGGCGCGACGAATTTCAGGTCCTTCAGGCATGCTGGGGGCAACTCACAAAAACGGAAAATTCGTACTGTTGGTCGATTACGTACGCCTTACGCCTATTGGTTCTTCCTATGGCCAGCTTATTCCGGCAGCGAAATAAATTCTTCTTCGTCGCCTGCCACCTTGGGGAAGGCCTGGGCTTTCCAGTCGGCCTTGGCCTGCTCGATGCGCTCGCGGCGGCTGGAGACGAAGTTCCATTCGATATAGCGCTTGCCCAGGTGCTCCCCGCCGAC
>DATHXP010000491.1:0-3002 GCA_035459605.1 Halomonas sp.
CGCTGAGAATGATCAGCGGCCCGGTGGCCAGCCCCGGCCGCAGGGCGCTGAGCACCGCGCCGCTGATGCCGCCGGCCACGCCAATGGCTGCGGACAGCAGCACCATGGTTTCCAGGCGCCGGGTCCACTGCCGCGCCGCCACGGCGGGCGCGATCACCATCGCCGCCATCAGCACCACGCCCACCATCTGCAGCCCGACCACCACGGCCAGTGCAATCATCACCGTCAGCAGCACCTCGAGCCACAGCACCGGAAAGCCCAGGGAGCCGGCGAACTCCGGATCGAAGCTGACTAGCTTGAACTCCTTCCACAGCGCCGCCACCAGGCCAAGCGCCACCAGGGTAATGCCGCCCATCAGCCACAGGTCCGAGCGCAGGGTGGCCGCCGCCTGGCCGAACAGGAACGCATCGAGGCCGCCCTGGGCGGCGTTATCCATGCCCTGGATATGGGTCAGCAGCACCACGCCCACGGCAAAGAACACGCTCAGCGCGATGCCCAGCGCCGCGTCGGTCTTGAGGCGGCTCATGCGCGTCAGCAGCAGCATCACCAGCGCCGCCAGCGCGCCGGTGGCCAGCGCCCCGCCCATGATGGCGCCGAGATCCCGGGTGCCGGCGATCATGAAGCCCAGGCACACGCCGGGCAGCGCGGCGTGGGACATGGTGTCGCCCAGCAGGCTCTGCTGGCGCAGCACGGCGAAGCAGGCGAGCACGCCGCTGACCAGCCCCAGCAGCACGGCGCCGATAATCACGCTCTGCAGGGTGTAGTCCGTCAGCAGCGCGAGCATATCCGCCATCATGTGTCGGCCGCCTTGGCGGAAGAGTCCGCCAGAAAGCCGGTATCGTCGAGCAGCGCAATCTGGCCGCCGTAGGCGCGGCGCAGGTTGTCGGCGGTATACACCTGCGATACCGGCCCCTGGGCGATGACCCGCACGTTGAGAATCAGCAGCCAGTCGAAGTAGCTGCGCACCGTCTGCAGGTCGTGATGAACGACGATCACCGTCTTGCCGTCGTCGCGCAGGCGACGCAGGATGTCGACGATGGCGCGCTCGGTGGTCGCATCGACGCCGGCCATGGGCTCGTCGAGAAAGTAGACGTCGGCCTGCTGCACCAGGGCGCGAGCCAGGAACACGCGCTGCTGCTGGCCGCCGGAGAGCTCGCTGATCTGGCGCCTGCTGAGGTGATCCATGCCGACCATTTCCAGCGCCGCCATCGCCTCATCGCGCTCGCGGCGCCCCGGACGGCGCAGCCAGCCCAGCCGCCCATAGAGCCCCATGGTGACCACATCCAGGGCGGTGGTAGGGAAATCCCAGTCGACGCTGGAGCGCTGGGGCACGTAGCCCACGCGGCGGCGATGCTCTTTATAGGGCCGACCGAACAGGGTGACGTGACCGGCCATCGTCGGCACCAGGCCCAGCACGCTCTTGATCAAGGTGCTCTTGCCGGCCCCGTTGGGGCCGACAATGGCCGCCATCACGCCGGGCGGAACGTCGAAGTCGATATCCCACAGCACCGGCTTGCTGTGATAGCTGACGGTAAGATCCTCGACGTGGAGTGCCAGATACGGCTCGTGGAGCGGCGTCGTCATGGGTTCTCGTTCCTCGTAAACATCTATCGGGGCCAAAAATCTGAGCGCTACGGCAGGCTTCAAGGAGTATCGATCTGCCAGCGCTCGGCCCAGTCGGCCAGCGCTTCGGGCAGCGGCAGCACCTCGCCGTCCAGCGCCTCGACGATATGCCGGGTGTTGCTATACAGCATGCCCAGGTAGGTGCCGTCGACGCTATTGGCCTCGCCCATGGCGTCGGAGTAGAGCTGGCCGCCGATGCGCACCGGCTGGCCGCGCCGCACGGCGGAGTCGATGACCGCCTGCACGGTGCGCGGATTGATCGTGCTTTCGATAAACACCGCCGGCACGCCGCGCTCTACCACCACATCGGCCATGGCGCGAATGTCCGCCACGCCGGTTTCGGTTTCGGTGCTCACGCCCTGGATACCGGCCACTTCGATGCCGTAGGCGCGACCGTAGTAGTTGAAGGCATCGTGGGCGGTCACCAGGATGCGCTGCGACTCGGGGATGGTAGCGATACTGCCGCGGATCCATTCATCCAGCGCCGCCATCTGCTCGGCGTAGCGCTCGGCATTGGCGGCGATATCCGCGGCGCACTCGGGGCGCGCCTCGCTCAGCGTGGTGACGATGGCCGGCAGGATGCGCGACCACAGCGAGACGTCCATCCACAGGTGCGGATCGATGCTGTAGGTGCCCCCCTCGACATAGATCAGCTGCTCCTCGTCGATGCCGGCCTCGGACACCGCCACGGTGGGGCGCGTCTCGGCCAGGTGCGCCAGCACCTCGCCCAGCTGGCCTTCAAGCGAATAGCCGGCGTAAAAAATCACCTCGCCCTTTTGGAAGGTGGCGACATCTCGCGCGCTGGCCCGATACAGGTGGGGGTCGACCCCCGGCCCCATCAGCGTGGTCACCGCCACGCACTCGTCGCCCAGCTGCTCGACCACCTGGCCGATCATGCCGACGGTCGCCACCGCGCGCAGCGGCTCCTCCGACTGCGCCGGCAGCGGGCCGGCCAGCAGGCCAGCCGCCGCCGCTCCCAACAGCGCCAGGGCCTTCACTCCGCGCCTGATGTGCATCGTGTCACTCCCAAACAATGATCTCTGTCCCCATCGCCGCAAATAACATTTTGTTACTTAACATGCGGAACCCCGCCACCTGGCAAGTACTCAAGTGGACAGGCCCAATGATGGCGCCGCCACCGCATTACTGCAAAGAAGGAGAGCCGCAATGTCACGCTACAAGACCTTCACCAAGCCCCTGTTCGGCACGTTTTCCGCAGCCCTGCTGGCCGGCAGCATCGCCGCTGCCTCAGCGGCACAGGGTGATCTCCAGGGCCTTTACTCCGCCGATGAGCTGCTTGACGCCGATGTCTACAGCAGCGCCAACCCCGCCGAGTCGATCGGCGAGGTCGAGGACATTCTGCTCGACGACGACATGCG
>DATHXP010000492.1:0-2271 GCA_035459605.1 Halomonas sp.
CATATAACCCCAAGGCGTTTGATCGACAGACGCACGGCCGGATACGCAACACGTTATTTAAGTGAGTTGAGACGTTCTTCGTCAGCATGATTTACCCCCTTTTCGCTTGACGACCATAGCGAGCGTGACCCACCTGATCCCATGCCGAACTCAGCCGTGAAACCGCTTTGCGCCGATGGTAGTGTGGGGTCTCCCCATGCGAGAGTAGGTCATCGTCAGGCACTTATTCTAAAAAGCCCCGAACTCTAAACGAACGAGTTCGGGGCTTTTTTGTGCGTTTTGATAAACTGTTATATTCTCGCCCTAAGCACCAACCCAGCCGCCGCTGCGCGGCGGTTTTACAATGTAAACATCGTTCCTACGAACCCCGGTTCACGGGCAATGTCATGGGTTCGTGGGAGCGCCCTTCAGGCCGCGAATGGCGCCGCCAGGCGCCCCTGAGAAGGCTGTAATGTCAGACGCAGAGAGCTTCCAGGGCTTCGATCAAGCTATTCATTTCATCGTCGGTGCCGATCGAGATGCGCAGCCAGTGGTTGAGCATCTCGGTATTGAAGTGGCGCACCAGGATGTCCCGTTTGCGCAGTCCGACAAACAGCTGGGCGGCGTCGTGCCCTGGATGGCTGACCAGCAGGAAGTTGGTCTGCGAGGGCAGCACCTCGAAGCCCAGCTGTTCCAGCCGCTGGCGGGTACGCTCGCGGGTAGTGATGACCGCTGTGCGGCAGGCTTCGAAGTGGCTGTCATCTTCCAGCGCGGCGATGCCTACGGCGGAGCACAGGCTGTCGACGGGATAGGAGTTGAAGGAGTCCTTGACGCGCTCCAGGCCCTCTATCAGCTCCCGTGAGCCTAGCGCGTAGCCGAGACGTATGCCCGCCAGGCTGCGCGATTTAGAGAAGGTGCCGGTGACCAGCAAATTGGGGTGCTGCTGGATCAGCGGTACGGCTGTTTCGCCGCCGAAGTCCACGTAAGCCTCATCGACCAGTACCACCGTCTCTGTGACGCGCTCAAGCAGCGCCTGGATATCCGCTCGGCTATGGCCGTGGCCGCTGGGGGCATTAGGATTGGCGAAGACAATGCCGCCGGCGTCCTTGGAGAAGGCGTCGAGATCGACCCGCCACTGGTCGTCCAGCGGCAGGGCGCGGCGAACGATGTCATACAGGTTGCAGTAGACCGGATAGAAGCTGTAGCTGATCGCGGGCATTTCCAGCGGCTGCTGATGGCAGAAGAACGCCTGAAACGCCAGGGCCAGGACCTCATCCGAGCCGTTGCCAACGAATACCTGTTCTGCCTCGACGCCGAGGGTGTTGGCGAGCGTCTCGCGAAGAGTCCGGGAGCCGGGATCAGGGTAGCGCCGCAGATGGTCAGTCCGAAACCCCCTCAGCACCTCGCCTACGCCGGGCGCGGGCGGGTAGGGGTTTTCGTTGGTATTCAGCTTGATCAATTGCTCACGCGGCTGCTCCCCCGGCACATAGGGAGTCAGCTCATGGACCTTGGGACTCCAGAATCTGCTCATATACTTCTCGCCTGATGGATGGTTTGTTGACCTCATGTTGACCCGAGAGCGGTGCCCGCGCAAGGCGCGGGCGTGCTAGGCTGCCCGCTTTGCTTGCCCGCTGATGCCAAGGAGTTACAGGCATGATCGCCCAAATTGTTGCGACCTTGCTGCCGGTGTTTCTTATCGCCGGCAGCGGTGCCGCCTATGGTCGTTTTCGCACGCCCGATATTCAGGGGCTGAATACGCTGAATATGGAGCTGTTCGTGCCGCTGCTGGTGTTTTCCGTGATGGCGGACCGCGATGTTCCTCTGGTCGACTATGCCGGCCTGGCGCTGGCCGCTGCCGTGATTGTGCTGGGCTCCGGGCTGCTGCTGTGGCCGGTGGCGCGCTGGCTCAAGTTGGACGCTCGCACTTTTCTGCCGCCAATGATGTTCAATAACTCCGGCAACATGGGCATTCCCCTGATTGTCTTGGCGTTTGGCGAGGCAGCGCTGCCGGCGGCGGTGGTGCTTTTCATCGTCGAGATGTTGCTGCACTTCTCAGTGGGGCTGTGGATGCTGTCCCCTGGAACGCCCCTGTGGCGGCTGCTGCGCCTGCCGATAGTGCTGGCGAGCCTGGCGGGTCTGGCGGTCAACCTCAGCGGTTTGTTGCTGCCGGGCTGGCTGCTGGAGGCGATGAGCATGCTGGGCGAGATATGCATACCGCTGATGCTGTTCGCGCTTGGCGTGCGCATGCTGGAGATCGACTTCAGCGACTGGCGTACCGGCGTGCTGGGGGCG
>DATHXP010000493.1:0-3846 GCA_035459605.1 Halomonas sp.
CGGGACCGCAAGGAGAGAAAGAATTTGGAATTGATTCAATACGCACTGGACAACATCGAGCTTCTCGCCTCGCGCACGCTTGAGCACATCGCGCTGGTCGGCGTGGCGGTGGGCCTTGCCACCCTCACCGGCGTGCCTATCGGCATCGCCATCACCAAGAATGAACGCCTGGCGCAGGGCGTGCTGTATATTGCCTCGATCATCGTCACCATTCCCTCGATCGCCCTGTTTGGCATCATGATCCCGGTACTGTCGCTGATCGGTCACGGCATCGGCTACCTGCCGGCGGTCATCGCGGTGCTGCTCTATTCGCAGCTGCCGATCATTCGCAACACCTACACCGCCATCAACAACGTCGACCCGGCCCTGCGCGAGGCGGCCCGCGGCATCGGCATGAGCGCCAACCAGCGCCTGCGGCTGGTCGAGATTCCGCTGGCGGTTCCGGTGATCATGGCCGGCGTGCGCACCGCCGTGGTCCTCAACATCGGCGTGATGGCGATCGCCGCCTATATCGGCGCCGGCGGGCTCGGCACCTTCATCAGCCGCGGCATCTCCCAGTCCGACCCGCGCCAGCTGATCGTCGGCGCCGTGGCGGTCAGCCTGCTGGCGATCGTCATCGACTACACTCTGCTGGCCATTCAGAAATACCTGACGCCCAGAGGCATGGAACAATCCACCGCCCTGGCCTGATCGCCCCCTGCACCGGCAACAGCTCAGACACCATCAGCGCGGGCGCCACCGGCTCACGGCACAAGCGCAGCGCCTGCCGAACAAGGAACTCTGGATGATTCGACTCGACAATCTGACCAAGGTTTTCGATACGCCCAAGGGCAGCGTCACCGCCGCCGACCGGGTCAGCATGCAGGTGCCGCCCGGCGAGATCTGCATCCTGCTCGGCCCCTCGGGCTGCGGCAAGACCACCATCCTCAAGATGATCAACCGCATCATCACGCCGACCTCCGGCAGGGTGTTTGTCGACGGTCAGGACACCGTGGACATGGACACCCAGCAGCTGCGCCGCGGCCTTGGCTATGTGATCCAGCAGATCGGCCTGTTCCCCAACATGACCATCGAGGAAAACATCACGGTGGTGCCCCGGCTGCTGGGCTGGGACAAGGCGCGCTATCGCGAGCGCGCGCGGGAGCTGATGGCGATGATCGCCCTGAATCCCGACAGCTTCCTCAAGCGCTACCCCAGCGAGCTCTCCGGCGGCCAGCAGCAGCGCATCGGCGTGGCCCGGGCGCTGGCCGCCGACCCGCCGGTCATGCTGATGGACGAACCCTTCGGCGCCATCGACCCCATCAACCGCGCGGTGATTCAGGATGAGTTTCTCAGCATGCAGAAGGAGCTCAAGAAGACCATCATGTTCGTCAGCCACGATATCGACGAAGCGATCAAGATGGGCAACCGGATCGCCGTCTTTCGCGAAGGCCGACTGGTGCAGTACGCCACGCCGGACGATCTGCTCGCCGCCCCCAAAAACGCCTTCATCGAGTCCTTCCTCGGCGAGGACCGCGCCCTCAAGCGCCTCAACCTGGTCAAGGTGCGCGACGTCGTCTCCGACCAGATCGGCACGGTCAACCCCGCTGACACCTTGAAGACCGCGCTTGAGCGCATGGACGACTTTGGCTACCACCGCGCCATTCTGGTGGTGAACGACCAGCGCCAGCCGGTGGGCATAATCACCCGCGCCGTGGCGCGCACCACCCGCGGCTACTGCCGGGACCATCTGCACAACGTGCCGGCCAGCATCGGGCTGGACGACGACCTGCGCAAGGCCGCCTCGCTGATGTTTGCCAAGGATACCGTCTGGCTGCCCTGCGTGGATGCCGAGGGGCGCGTGTGCGGACAGATCACCCAGCGCGCCATGACCCATCACCTGGGCGCGCGCTTCCGCGCCCGGGAAGGCGGCAGTCGCCGCCCCGCCACGACCGGCAAGGAGTAGCCGATGCCCTCTCGGAGTCTCAACCGGGCCCTGCGTGCGCTTGTGCTGGTGGCGATCTTCTTGGCCGGCGCGTGGAGCCAGTCGAGCGGGGTGATCGACGACGCCCTCTTCTACCTGCCCGACGTGCAGTTCCTGCTGGCGCAGCATCTGTGGCTGACGGCTATATCTGGCGGCCTGGCGATAGCGGTGGCCATTCCGCTGGGCATTGTGCTGTCGCGCCCCGGCATGGCCCGCTGGGCCGAAACGCTGATGCAGGCGCTCAACGTCGGCACCACCATTCCAACGCTGGCGGTGCTGGCGCTCTCCATGAGCCTGCTGGGCATCGGCACGCTGCCGTCGGTTTTCGCCCTCTTCGTCGCGACTCTGCTGCCGATCGCGCGCAATACCTACGCCGGTCTAAAGGGAATCGACCCGGCGCTGATGGAGGCCGCCGCGGGCATGGGCATGTCGCCGCTTCAGCGCCTGTTTCGGGTGGAGCTGCCCAACGCCCTCTACGTGATCTTCGCCGGCGTGCGCACGGCGCTGGCGCTCAACGTCGGCACCGTGCCGCTGGCCTTTCTGATCGGCGGTGGCGGGCTGGGTGAACTGATCTTCACCGGCATCGACCTCTACGACCCGGTCATGATGCTGGCCGGCGCCATACCCACGGCGCTTCTGGCGATCGTGGTCGACGCCTTCATCTCGACCATCGCCTTCGTGACGGTGCCGCGCGGGGTCAACCCCGCACGCGCCTGACCGGCAAGACAACGCCAAAGTAATACAACGAGAGAAAGGAGACGCACTTATGAAACGCTTCATATCGACGCTGACCGGCCTGCTTGTGGCCGGTGCAATAGCCACCGCCGCCCAGGCCCAGGAAATCGTGGTCAGCGGCAAGAACTACACCGAACAGCTGATCATGGCGAGCATGACCGCGCAGTACTTGGAGGGGCTAGGCTACGACGTTGCCCAGCGCGACGGCATGGGCTCCGCCGTGCTGCGCCGCGCCCAGGAGAACGGCCAGGTCGATCTCTACTGGGAATACACCGGCACCTCGCTGTTTGTCTATAACGACGTCGACGAAGTCCTCCCGGCAGAAGAAACCTATCAGCGCGTCAAGGCGCTGGATGCCGAAAAGGACCTGGTCTGGCTCAATCCTTCCCAGGCCAACAACACCTACGCCCTGGCCATTCGCCGGGACACCGCCGAGGAAACCGGCATGGCGAGCCTGTCCGATCTGGCCCAGGCGATCAACGCCGGTCAGGAGCTGACCTTCGCCCTCAACTCGGAGTTCTACGCCCGCGACGACGGCTGGCGTCCGCTGCAGCAGGCCTACGGCTTCCGCGTCGGCCGCGGCGACGTCAAGCGCATGGACACCGGATTGATTTATCAGGCGCTGCGCAACGGTGATGTCGATGTCGGCCTGGTGTTCGCCACCGACGGCCGCATTCCGGCCTTTGACTTTGAAGTGCTCGAAGACGATCAGGGATTTTTTCCGGCCTACTCCATGACGCCCGTGGCGCGCAAGGAGACCCTTGAGCAGCACCCCAAGCTCGCCGAGCAGATGAACGCGCTTTCCGCGCTGTTCGACGACCAGACCATGGCACGCCTCAACGCCAGCGTCGACGTGGAGCGCCGGACCATCGAGGACGTGGCGCGCGACTTTCTTGTCGAGCAGGGTCTGCTCTAACCCCTCCCGACAAGCCACTTCTCCTGCATGGCAGCCGGGCCGGTGCTGCCGGATACGTCGAGCGGCACCAAGGCAATCGCAGTTAGGCGCTACGAGGAGCGCCGGGAACAGGTCGAAGAGGGGGTTCGACGCCAGGGATGGCGTCGGTAGCGCCCATGGACGGGTTCACAGCGCCCCCTCGCAGACCTGTTGCCGGATCAGCTCCGAGTCACAAGATCAACTGCAATAGCCC
>DATHXP010000494.1:0-13222 GCA_035459605.1 Halomonas sp.
GGCGCTGTTCCGCATGATCGGCCAGATGCGCGAGATCGTGACTGCCGCGCAGAAGGCCACGCGCAAGGCGCGGCGCGACACGGATCGACGCCAGCATCTCAAGGCGTCGGTTCCGCCGAACAAGCCGACGCCGCCGGAAACTGATGTTTCCGACCCGCAGGCAGACAAGCAGCCTCCGGCAAAACCTTTCGACCAGATTGAGGAGTGGTAGCCGTGGACGAATATCCCATCATCGACCTGTCGCACCTCTTACAGGCGGCGCAGGGATTGGCCCGGCTGCCGGCGGACGAGCGCATCCAACGCCTTCGCGCCGACCGCTGGATCGGCTATCCCCGTGCGGTCGAGGCTCTGAACCGGCTGGAAACCTTGTATGCGTGGCCGAACAAACAACGCATGCCCAACCTGCTGCTGGTTGGCCCGACCAACAACGGCAAGTCGATGATCGTCGAGAAATTCCGGCGCACGCATCCGGCCAGTGCCGACGCCGACCAGGAGCACATCCCGGTGCTGGTCGTGCAGATGCCATCCGAGCCGTCGGTGATCCGCTTCTACGTCGCGCTGCTCGCTGCGATGGGCGCGCCCTTGCGCCCACGCCCACGGTTGCCGGAAATGGAGCAATTGGCATTGGCCTTGTTACGTAAGGTCGGTGTGCGTATGTTGGTGATCGACGAACTACACAACGTCTTGGCCGGTAACAGCGTCAACCGCCGGGAATTCCTCAATCTACTGCGCTTCCTCGGCAACGAGCTACGCATCCCCCTGGTCGGAGTCGGCACGCGCGACGCCTACCTGGCCATCCGCTCGGATGACCAATTGGAAAATCGGTTCGAGCCGATGATGCTGCCGGTGTGGGAGGCCAACGATGATTGCTGCTCGCTGCTGGCCAGCTTCACGGCTTCGCTCCCGCTGCGCCGCCCCTCGTCGATTGCCACGCTAGACATGGCTCGCTACCTGCTCACACGCTGCGAGGGCACCATCGGCGAACTGGCGCACCTGTTGATGGCGGCGGCTGTCGCTGCCGTGGAAAGCGGTGAGGAAGCAATCAACCACCGCACGCTCAGCATGGCCGACTACACCGGCCCAAGCGAGCGGCGACGACAGTTCGAGCGGGAACTGATGTGAAGCCAGCGCCGCGCTGGCCGCTGCATCCGGCTCCCAGAGAAGGCGAAGCCTTGTCTTCGTGGCTCAACCGCGTGGCCCTTTGCTATCACATGGAAGTGTCCGAGCTGCTGGAGCACGATCTTGGTCACGGCCAGGCTGATGACATGGATACCGCGCCACCACAGTCGCTGCTGACAATGCTCTCCCGGCGGAGCGGCATCGAGCTGGATCGGCTGCGTTGCATGAGTTTCGCCGGCTGGGTGCCTTGGTTACTGGACAGCCTTGATGATCAGATTCCTGACGCTTTAGAAACCTATACGTTCCAGCTCTCGGTGTTGCTGCCGAAACTCCGCCGTAGGACGCGATCTATCACGAGCTGGCGCGCCTGGCTGCCCAGCCAGCCATTACATCGCGCCTGTCCACTCTGCCTGAACAATCCGGCAAACCAAGCCGTATTGCTTGCGTGGAAGCTGCCCCTGATGCTGAGCTGCCCGCTGCATGGGTGCTGGCTGGAATCGTATTGGGGCGTGCCTGGGCGGTTTCTCGGCTGGGAAAACGCCGACGCCGACCCACGCACGGCCAGCGACGCGATTGCGACGATGGACCGGCGTACCTGGCAGGCACTGACGACCGGCCATGTTGAGCTGCCGCGCCGACGCATCCACGCCGGATTGTGGTTTCGGCTGCTACGCACGCTGCTTGATGAGCTGAACACCCCGCTTTCGGCGTGCGGAACCTACGCGGGGTATCTCCGCCTGATCTGGGAACGCTGTGGGTATCCGCTGCGTGCTGGGCAAAGTCTGTGGCGACCGTATGAAACCCTGAACCTAGCAGTAGGGTTGCAGATGCTGGAGGCTGCGGCAACGGCAATCAGCTTGATCGAGGTGAGGGATATAAGCCCGCCTGGCGAGCATGCAAAGCTATTCTGGTCCGAGCCCCAAACCGAGTTCACCAGTGGCCTGCCGGCGAAAGCGCCGAAGCCCGAACCCGTCAATCACTGGCAACGTGCAGTCCAGGCCATCGATGAAGCCATCATTGAAGCGCGGCACAACCCCGAGACGGCACGCTCGCTGTTCGCGTTGGCTTCCTATGGTCGGCGCGACCCAGCTTCCCTGGAACGGTTGCGAGCCACCTTCGTGAAGGAAGGCATCCCGCCGGAATTTCTGTCACATTACGAGCCTGATGGACCCTTTGCATGTCTTAGACAGAATGACGGGTTAAGTGACAACTTTTGACGGCCTGAGCTTTCCGGCGCACACTGTCACATAATCGAACGTATATGTGACAGGTGCGACATGCTGATCGGCTACATGCGGGTATCGAAGGCGGACGGCTCCCAGGCCACCGATTTGCAGCGCGACGCGCTGATCGCCGCCGATGTCGATCCAGCACATCTCTATGAAGATCAGGCATCCGGCAAGCGCGAAGACCGCCCCGGCCTGGTAGCCTGCTTGAAGGCATTGCGGCCGGGAGACACGCTGGTCGTGTGGAAACTGGATCGGTTGGGCCGCGACCTGCGGCATCTCATCAACACTGTGCACGACCTGACCGGACGTGGCATCGGCTTGAAGGTGCTGACCGGGCATGGTGCCGCCATCGACACCACGACCGCCGCCGGCAAGCTGGTCTTCGGCATCTTCGCGGCGCTGGCCGAGTTCGAGCGCGAGCTGATCGCCGAGCGCACGATTGCGGGCTTGGCCTCGGCGCGGGCACGCGGCAGGAAAGGCGGTCGGCCGTTCAAGATGACGGCAGCCAAGCTGCGGCTGGCCATGGCCGCGATGGGGCAGCCCGAAACCAAGGTCGGCGATCTATGTCAGGAACTCGGCATCACGCGGCAGACCCTGTATCGACATATCTCACCGAAAGGCGAATTGCGCCCAGATGGGACGAAACTACTCAACCGTATCTGAGCGGTCGGCATCAACCTGACGGCGGCGAATCGCAAGTGTTCTGTTCGGCGCTGGTTTCGGTCGCGGCCTTGGCCCGCGCCTGGAAGTGCTGATAGCACTCCAACCCGCAGAAGTGCTCGACGTACTCCAAGCCTTCCGGGGTAAAGGCGGCATCGAGCGGGATTTCCTTGCAGCACACGCAGCAACTGGTGGCAGTCGGATCATTTGCATTCATGGTGGCACCCCTCCATTGACTGACAAAGGCGGCGAATGCCACCGCCGGCATTGCCTTGGCGAACAGGAAGCCTTGTCCCATATCGCACTCCGCTTGCCGCAACAGTGCGAGACTGGTCGGCGTCTCCACGCCCTCGGCCACCACGTCCATGCCCAGCCCGTGCGCAAGCTGAATGACGGAGTGCACGATGATCCGGTCGCGGTGATCGGCGGCGAGTCCGGCGACGAAGGATTGGTCGATCTTCAGCGTGCCGATCGGGCAGCACTTCAGGTGTTGCAGGCAGGAATAACCCGTCCCGAAGTCATCGGCGGCGAAGCGTACACCGATCTGTCGCAAGGCTTCCAGGGCGGGGAAGATCGTCGGATCGCCGAACGCGACCGATTCGGTCAGCTCGATTTCAAGATACTCGGCGGGCAACTCGGCATCAGCCAGCACGCCCTTTACCCATCCGTCGAAATCCGGTCTCACTTGGCTCGCCGAAACATTGACGGCCAGCCGGAACGGTTGCCATGCCAGCATCCGCCACTCGCGCATCTGGCGGCAGGCTGCGCCCAGCACCCAAGCACCGATTTCAGGCATCAAGCCGGACGATTCGACCAAGGGGAGAAACTGGCCCGGCAGCAACAAGCCGAGCCTTGGGTGCCGCCAGCGCAACAGGGCTTCCGCACCGACAATCTGGTCACTGCGCAGATCGACTATCGGCTGGTAGTGCAACTCAAGCTGCCCGCGCACAACCGCCTGCGCCAACTCGGTCGCCGTCCATCCGGCGGGCTGCGAGGTCGTCATGATCCGCCCCTGAAGGCCCGCAGTAGCCGCGTCACGGACAGAGCAAACAAGCCGGTCAGCGTGAGGGCTGCAATACCCCAATGCTCCCCGATGAATGCGCCGGCTGTCGTTCCGGCTAGCACAACGGCGAGAATCGGCAAATGACAGGGACAGGTGAGCACGGCCAGCGCGCCCCACAGGTAGCCGGTGAACGGCTTGCGTGTCTTGGTCGGCAGGCGTTCCGGGCCGTTCATGGCAGACTCTCCGCGTGCTGTGCCGGCTCGGTCGGCAGGGTGGCCAACTGCGCTTCCAGATCGGCCAACGCTTCGCGCCGGTGTTCGACGAACTGGCGCAGCACGGCAAGCTGCGTGGCCGCTTCGCCGCCGTCCGCTGCATCCAGCGCCCGGCACAGCCGCGCCAGCGCATCGAGGCCGATACCCGCCTCAAAGGCAGCCCGCACGAAGCACAGCCGTTGCAAGGCCGCCTCGTCGAACAGACCGTAGCCGCCTGGGGTGCACGCCACCGGCCGCAGCAGTCCGCGCAGCCGGTAGTCGCGCACGATATGCACGCTCACCCCGGCATCAAGGGCCAGCCGGGACACCGTGTAGGCGTTCATCAAACACCTCCTTTGCCTCACCCGGCGCAGCAGGAAAGCTGCTTCACATCCTTGTTGAAGGTCTGCGCCGCGAGCTTCAAGCCTTCGACCATCGTCAGGTAGGGAAATAACTGGTCGGCCAGTTCCTGCACCGTCATCCGGTTGCGAATGGCCAGCGCGGCGGTCTGGATCAACTCGCCCGCTTCCGGCGCGACCGCCTGAACCCCGATCAGCCGCCCGCTGCCGGCCTCGGCGACCAGCTTGATGAAGCCGCGCGTATCGAAGTTGGCGAGCGCGCGCGGCACGTTGTCCAGCGTCAGCGTGCGGCTGTCGGTCTCGATGCCGTCATGGTGCGCTTCCGCCTCGCTGTAGCCCACGGTCGCCACTTGCGGATCGGTGAACACCACGGCCGGCATCGCGGTCAGGTTCAGGGTTGCGTCGCCGCCCGTCATGTTGATCGCGGCGCGGGTGCCGGCCGCCGCCGCCACATAGACGAACTGCGGCTGATCGGTGCAGTCGCCGGCCGCGTAGATGTGTTCCACGCTGGACCGCATGCCGGGGTCGACGACGATCGCGCCTTGCTTGTTCACCGTCACGCCTGCCGCGTCCAGTGCCAGGCTGCGCGTGTTGGGCGCGCGTCCGGTGGCGACCAGCAACTGGTCGGCGCGTATGTTGCCCTGCTCCGTCGTCAGCACGAACTCGCCATTTTCATAGGCGACCTGGCTGGCCTGGGTATGGTCCAGCACCTCAATGCCTTCCATGCTGAACGCCGCCGTGACGGCTTCGCCGATGGCCGGGTCTTCGCGGAAGAACAGCGTGCTGCGCGCCAGGATCGTCACCTTGCTGCCCAGCCGGGCGAACGCCTGCGCCAGTTCGACCGCTACCACCGACGAGCCGATCACCGCCAGGCGTTCGGGAAGGGTGTCGCTGGCCAGCGCCTCGGTGGAAGTCCAGTACGGCGTGTCCTTCAGGCCAAGAATCGGCGGAATCGCGGGATTGGCACCGGTGGCGATCAGGCAGCGGTCGAACGCCACCACGTGCTCGCAGCCCTCGTTCAGTTGCACGACCAAGCCGTGGCTGTCCTTGAAGCGGGCGGAGCCAGACAGCACGGTAATGGCCGGGTTGCCATCCAGAATGCCCTCGTATTTGGCGTGGCGCAGCTCATCGACGCGGGCCTGTTGCTGGGCCAGCAGCGCCGAGCGCTGGATGGTCGGGGCCAGCGCGGCAATGCCAGCGTCGAACGGGCTCTCCCGGCGCAGGTGGGCAATGTGGGCGGCACGGATCATGATCTTGGACGGCACGCAGCCGACATTGACGCAGGTGCCGCCAATCGTGCCGCGCTCGATCAGCGTGACGCGTGCGCCCTGCTCGACGGCCTTCAGTGCCGCCGCCATTGCGGCCCCGCCGCTGCCGATCACGGCGATATGGAGCTTGCCACCATCCCCGCCAGCCTTGTCATCACTGCCCAGCCATTCGCTCACCTTGCCGAGCAATCCGCTGCCCGCCGGAGCCACGGGCGCATCGGTGAGCGTAGCCCGATAGCCGAGTCCGGCCACGGCAGCGGTCAGCGTATCCGGCGATGTGCCGGCCTCGATGGCGAGCCTGGCGCTGCCCTTGGCATAGGAAACCTCCGCCGATTGCACGCCGGGCACTTTCTCCAGAGCCTCCTTGACGTGAACCGCGCAGGAGTCGCAGGTCATGCCGGTAATTTTGATGGTGGTCATTCATCATTCCTTTTCTGTGTTGGCTGCCGGCCCCCGCCGTCAGCCTTGTTTCGTGGGAAGTTCGCAACCGTCCGGGCCGCAACGGCGATTTGCCGGCGAAACCAAGTCCCAGATCGACACGCCGATCATCAGCGCCAGGCCGGTGTATACGAGGTGTGCTGTCCACCAGTTGCCAAGCAGCCAGACAGTTCCGGCGAACACGATGGCTGGCCCGATCATGCCGAGCAGACTGCGGTGCCATTGGCGATGACTGAGCCACCCCAATGCGTTCGCCAGCAAAGCCACGACAGCGAACAGTGGCAGCAGCTTGGAGATGAACAATCCTTCGTATTCCTGTAGAAAGCCCAGGCCGATGGCCGCGCCCAAGCTGGCGATGGCCGGGAAGCACGCGGCGCAGCCCATCGCGGAAACAACGCTGCCGAGTGCCCCAGCCTTGTCGGCAATGCGTGTGATCAGTCCCATGATCGCCCCAGGTTCGGGTTCAGTGGTTCACTGCTTGATGCTGGAGGGATAGCCCGCATCGGTGGTTGCTTTGGTGAGCTTCTGGACGCTGGTCTTGGCATCATCGAAAGTGACAACCGCTTCGCGGGTCTCGAAGGTCACGTCAACCTTGCTGACGCCTTCGACCTTGGAAATCGCCTTCTTGACGGTGATCGGGCAGGCGGAGCAGGTCATGCCCGGGACAGACAGCGTGACGGTCTGAGTGGCGGCCCACACCGGGGCAACAATGGCGGCGAGGGCGAGGGAGGCTAACAGTTTTTTCATGGTGAACTCCTGTGATCAATAGAAAAATGGCATGACGTAGGGAAATCCGAGTGCGACCAGGACCAGCACGGCCACGACCCAGAAAATGAGCTTGTAAGTCGCTCGCACTTCGGGAATCGCGCAGACCTCGCCCGGTTTGCAGGCTTGCACAGGGCGGTAGATGCGCCGCCAGGCAAAGAACAACGCGACCAATGCTGCGCCGATGAAAATCGGGCGATACGGCTCCAGCACGGTCAGGTTGCCGATCCATGCCCCGCTGAAGCCCAAGGCAACCAGAACCAGCGGCCCGAGGCAGCAGGTCGAGGCGAGGATGGCAGCTAGCCCGCCAGCGAAGAGCGCGCCGCGCCCGTTTTGTGGTTCAGACATGCGCTTGTCCTTTCGAATTTGAATTGGATAGCGTAAGCTTACTTCCGTAGTCATGTACGGAGTCAAGCGATATGGAAAATAATTTGGAGAACCTGACCATTGGTGTTTTTGCCAAGGCGGCCGGGGTCAACGTAGAGACCATCCGGTTCTACCAGCGCAAGGGCTTGTTGCCGGAACCGGACAAGCCTTACGGCAGCATCCGCCGTTATGGCGAGGCGGATGTAACGCGGGTGCGCTTTGTGAAGTCGGCCCAGCGACTGGGCTTCAGTCTTGATGAGATTGCCGAGCTGTTGCGGCTCGACGATGGCACCCACTGCGAGGAAGCCAGCAGCCTGGCCGAGCACAAGCTCAAGGACGTGCGCGAAAAGATGGCGGACCTGGCACGCATGGAGGCCGTCTTGTCTGATCTGGTGTGCGCCTGCCATGCACGAAAAGGGAAAGTTTCGTGCCCGCTGATTGCGTCGCTACAGGGCGGAGCAAGCCTGGCAGGGCCGACTATGCCTTAGCGTGCTTTATTTTCCGTTTTCTGAGACGACCCCATCCAGCCTGTCCGCCAAGACATGCTCAGATGTTTGCGTCAGCACATCCAGACTGACGAGCGTCTGGCGAACCTGCGCGTTGGCTTGCCAGAGCTTGGCTCCTTCGTCCTTGTCGCTTTGCGTATAAGGTAGCGTGCCAACAAAGAACGCCAATGCCCATCGGTCTTCATCCGACAACGCGCCAAAGCCCTGCATAGCGGTGCCCTGGACACCGTTGCTGATAATTTGGTGTAGCGCGAATAAGCTGCGCTCGCGCGCCCGCATGTGATCGGCCAGCGCGGTCGGCTTGGGGTTGAGGGATGCCGCTAGGGGGCCATCACCGCGCCCTTGCTGACCGTGACAGGCCGCACACTGGGCCTGAAACAACTGCCCTCCCTTCGCTAAGACCGGCATGGCAGTCGGTGCGACTGGAAACGGGTACGCCTTTTGCACCGCACTGGACAGCGCGTGCGCCAGTTTTGCTACGCTGGCCGGATCGGCTTTGGCAGCTACCGCAGCACGCAAAGCGGTCGCTTGTTGCAACAAGCGACCCTTGTCGGTCTGGTCAGGTAATTCTCCCAGTTGACGTTCGGCTGTCGCTGAAAATTCCTGCATTTCAGCGTACTCCGACGATTTCAGGACCACACCGTTGGCTACCGCGCCGCCGTAATCGACGGCGACGTAGTCCAGAAGTTGCCAAATCTGTTTGGCTTTGAGTTCGGTGGTGTTGGCTGCGTAGCTTGGCCCGCCGATTAACGAGCAAATCGCCAACAGCAAAGCCATCAGCCAGCGATAGGGTAATCGGCAGGGCATGGGAATTCTCTGGTTAAATCATTGAGAATGATTATAATTCGCAATTGATCCTGTGTCCATCCTCTTTTCCCGGGTCTGCATCTGCATGATGAGCAAAGCAGCGCCCGACGTGATCGCCACGTCAGCGAGGTTGAAGGCGGGCCAGTGCGCGAGCCGCCAATGGAAGTCGAGGAAATCAACCACCTGTCCACGCAACATGCGATCCGCCACATTGCCGAGCGCACCACCAAGGATCAGGCTGTAGCCCATCGCTTCGAGACGTGGCCGTTGCTGGCACAGCATGCGACCCAGCCAAGCAGAAACAACCAGACCCAACGTGATGAAAAAGTAACGTTGCCAGCCGCCAGCGTTCGCCAAAAAGCTGAACGCCGCACCCGGATTCAGGACGTGAACGAGGTTGAAAAACGGAGTGATTTCGACTTGCTCACCGTAGGCAAACGTGCGAATGATGGCGAACTTGGTGAGCTGATCTGTCATGACAATAGTGGCGGCCACGGTGAACCAGATCCAGGCCGACGTGCGACGAGCCGATTGCCATACAGAGGCGGCCAGCGGAAGCAGCCACCGGGCGAGTGCCGTGCAGCTCCATCCCAGCGCCCACCCCGCCAACACATCCGCCGGGAAGTGCATTCCCGCAGCGATGCGCGACCAGCCGACCAACGTGGCATATAGCACCAAGCCGACGCGACCATGGCGGCCCATCAACGGCCAGAGTGCACCGACCACCAGCGCGGCATAGGTGGCATGCCCGCTGGGCAGGCTGTAGTGAAGCTCTTTGTCCCCGATGACGCGCACCAGCTCGCCAAGGACGGCAGGCGGGCGTGGAAAGTCGAACCATAGCTTCAAGACGGTGGCGACCAATAACGCCAGCAAGAAGGCCGCGCTAAAACCAATAAGGCGATGCCGAACGGCCGTGCCACGCGCCGCGTTAGTAGCCGATTTCGACCACCACCACAGACCCAACAGCATCAGCGGCGCTGTCCAGTAACTTCCCACGAGGCTAAAGAACCATGCCAGTGGTTCCAGCGTGGCGGGCGTGCCTGTGTTAATGACTTGAAACAACGCGATGTTCAGGCCACCCCAGTCATAGAGAAAGAGTTTCCAGCTCATCGACGCAACAGCCTCAAGCCGTTGCCGACAACAAGCAAGCTGGCACCCATATCGGCGAACACAGCCATCCACATGGTCGCGTGACCCGTGAAAGTGAGCACCAGAAATACCGCCTTGATGCCAAGGGCCAGCACAATGTTTTGCATCAGCACCTGTGCTGTCGCACGCGACAGACGCACGAAGGTCGGAATCTTGCGCAGGTCATCGTCCATCAGGGCCACGTCGGCGGTTTCAATGGCGGTATCTGTGCCTGCCGCTCCCATTGCAAAGCCAATGTCCGCACGCGCCAAGGCCGGTGCGTCGTTGATGCCATCACCGACCATGCCAACCTTGCCATTTCTGGACAATTGCTCCACTTCGCGCAGTTTGTCGTCAGGCAGTTGGTTGCCTTGCGCACGGTCAATGCCAGCTTGTGCGGCAATGGCCTGTGCCGTGTGGGGGTTATCGCCGGTCAGCATCACGGTGTTGATGCCCAGAGCATGCAGCTCGGCGATGGCTCTCCTGCTGCTGTCCTTGATGGTGTCCGCAACGGCGAATAAGGCATGTACCCCTTTTGCGCCTACCAACATCACGACGGTCTTGCCTACGGTTTCCAGCGCCGCGATGCGCTGCTCCAGCTCTGGTGTGCACTGCCCCAGCTCTTCAAGCATTCGGTGGTTGCCCAGATAGTAGGTCTCCCCGTCGATTTGGCCTTGCACACCCCGACCGGGCAGCGCGCTGAACTCGGCCACGTCGAGCAAGGCAACTCCATCCCGCTGCGCAGCCTGTGCCACCGCCTTGGATACAGGATGATCGGAGCGGGCCGCCAAACTGGCAGCGATACAGCGGCTATCGGAGGCGAGTGCGTTGCCCCATGCGACAAAATCGGTTTGTGCGGGCTTGCCGTGAGTGACCGTGCCGGTCTTGTCCAGAGCCAGCCAGCGCAGCTTGCGGCCTTCTTCCAGATAGACACCGCCCTTGACAAGAATGCCGTGGCGGGCAGCGGCGGCCAAGCCGCTGACGATGCTGACCGGCGTGGAAATCACCAGAGCGCATGGGCAGGCAACCACCAGCAGAACCAGTGCACGGTAAATCCAGTCCATCCATGCCGCGCCCATGAGAAGCGGGGGTAGCAGTGCGACGGCAATGGCTAGGGCGAACACGAGAGGCGTGTACCAACGGGCGAACTGATCGACAAAACGCTGGGTCGGTGCACGGCTACCTTGTGCAGCCTCTACTGCGTGAATGATGCGGGCCAAAGTGGAGTTGCTGGCCAAGGCAGAGACGCGGTACTCGAAGGAACCAGATTCGTTGATCGTGCCCGCAAACACCGGATCGCCGGGGGACTTCTCGACCGGGAGGCTTTCGCCCGTGATCGGGGCTTGGTTGACCGTGGAGCGTCCGTCTAGCACCTCGCCATCGAGCGCGATGCGCTCACCCGGTTTGACCCGGACTCGGCTGCCAATGGCGATTTGCTTGGCACTTACCTCTCGCCAAGTGCCGTCAGGCTGCTGCACCGTGGCCTGCTCCGGGGTCAGGTCGAGCAGTCCACGGATGGCGTTACGGGCGCGATCCAATGACTTGGCCTCGATCACCTCGGCCAGCGCGAAGAGCACCATTACCATCGCAGCTTCGGGCCAGTGGCCGATGAACATAGCACCCGTGACGGCAATCGACATCAGGGCGTTCATGTTGAGGTTACGGTTCTTGAGCGCGATCCAGCCCTTCTTGTAGGTGGACAGCCCCCCCGTCAAGACCGCGACAAGCGCCAGAATGACGACTGACCAATGATTGCCGTCGTGGAACCAGTAGACCGCTTCGGCCGCCGATGCAGCGATGAGGGAAATGCCGAGCGGCCACCAGTTGGTCGGCGTTGTCACAGGGGACGCGGATGGCGACGCGGCCACGGCCTTGTCCTCGACCTGCGCCTCGAATCCGAGTGCTTGTAGTGCCACAAGCACATCCGGCAGAACCCCGTCAGCATGGCGTACCGACAACGTGCGCTGCATCAGGTTGAAATCGAGATTGGCAACCCCGGCCACGGTGCCGAGCTTGTTGCGGATCAACGCCTCTTCGGTCGGGCAATCCATCTTGGCAATGGACAGCTTGGTCGTCTGCCCGGCCGACGCCTCATCCATGCGCACAGCTTGCATGCCGATGGCCTTCAGTGCCTGCTCAACGGGAGACAGCGAAGGCAATTCGTGCCGCACGGCCAAGGTACGCTGCATCAGGTTGAACTCAAGACCAACCACACCCGCCAGCCCAGCCAGCTTGCCTCGGATCAGCGCCTCTTCCGTGGGGCAATCCATGTTCTCGATGCGGTACACCGCTTGAGCCGATCCGGTTGCCAGCGGGGCTTGTGCCGTGGGTTGGATGATTGGCCCAGTCGAGCAGCCACACCCCTTTGAAGCGCATTCGCTCATGGATAACTCCTTCAAATCGTCTATTCAGCCTCCATTAAAAACTCTATAGTCGCTATAGAGTCAAGTGAAAAATGGAGATTGAGGCATGGAAATCAGAATTGGCGACCTCGCCAAGCGCTCTGGGTGCGAGGTCGTGACCATCCGCTACTACGAAAAGGAAGGGCTGCTGCCGAAGCCAGCGCGAAGTGGTGGCAACTTTCGGTTGTACAGCGATGTGCACATCGAGCGTTTGCAGTTCATTCGTCATTGCCGTTCGCTTGACATGACGCTGAGCGAAATCAGGATACTGCTGGGCCTACGAGATAACCCTGCTCAGGACTGCGGCGACGTCAATGCACTACTGGATGTCCATATTCGTCAGACCGAAGAGCGCGTGGAAGCGCTGTTGCAATTGAAGCGGCACTTGCTCTCGCTGCGTGAAAAATGCTCGGGCGCTCGACGAATAGAGGCATGTGGCATCTTGCAAGGTTTATCAGATTGCGATCATCCGGGATGCAACGCATAGCATGAAGTGTCTCGCACGCCGACATTGGCCTGCGATTTTGGGCTCGTGAGCGGCCTGCCTAATTGGCATCGGAGAAGGTCGTGCGGCTGACTTCTGATATTCCGTGCTGTCGTCTTCTGAAAATGACAGGAAACCCGCGTATGCCGTTCGCAAACTGCATCTACGCGAGCACACGGAGCGCGGCAACGAACACTCGCCCACCTTCGTGCATAGCGTACGCTACGCCGCTTGTCCCGCCTGCGGGACGACGGTGGTCAACAGCGACGGCGATCCGGTGCCCCCGGCGATGTTCCCGGAGGAACGGCGCCAGAGCTGCAGGGAGTGCAGCGAGCCGTTGTGGACGCTGATGCAGCCGGGTCGCAAGCAGAAAAGCCGGCGCGAGCTGGAAACCGAGGCCCTATGCCAGCTACCCACCATCGGACCCAAGACGGCGG
>DATHXP010000495.1:0-4424 GCA_035459605.1 Halomonas sp.
TGCTGGAGCTGACCGCCACCCGGCGGGCCGCGTCGCCCAGCACCCGCTCGACGGCACGACTCTCGGCCAGATCGCCCGACGCCGTCGAAGTCCCGTGGGCATTGATATAGTCAATGCTTTCCGGGGAGATTTCGGCATCGCTGATGGCATTGCGCATGGCCGCCGCCGCGCCGCGACCGTCTTCCGGCGGCGCGGTCATGTGAAAGGCGTCGTCGCTCATGCCAAAGCCGGTCAGCTCGGCGTAGATACGGGCGCCCCGGGCCCTGGCGTGCTCGTACTCTTCCAGCACTATGACGCCGGCGCCGTCGGAAAGCACAAAGCCATCGCGGTCGCGATCCCAGGGGCGGCTGGCGGCCTGGGGATCGTCGTTGCGGCTGGACAGCGCCCGCGCCGCGGAAAAGCCGCCCAGCCCCAGCGGCGTCGTGGCCATTTCCGCGCCGCCGCAGATCATCACGTCGGCATCGCCGTAGGCAATGGTGCGCGCGCTGTAGCCGATGTTGTGCGTGCCGGTGGTGCAGGCCGTGGAGATGGCAATGTTTGGGCCCTGAAAGCCGTGCTGGATGGCCAGGTTGCCGGAGATCATGTTGATGATCGAGCCCGGCACAAAGAACGGCGAAATGCGGCGCGCGCCTCCTTTAAGCAGCGCATGATGGTTGTGCTCGATCATCGGCAGACCGCCGATGCCGGAACCCACCGCCACGCCGATGCGGTGGGCGTTGTCCTCGCGGCACTCGATTCCCGCATCGGCGATCGCCTGGGCACCTGCCGCCACCCCGTACTGGATGAACAGGTCCATCTTCCTGGCATCCTTGGAGTTGAGATAGGCGCCGATATCGAAATTCTTGACCGAACCGCCGAAACGCGTATTGAAACCGCTGACATCGAAGCTCTCGATGGGGGCAATGCCGCTCTTGCCGGCCAGCAGCCGCTCCCAGCTTGCGTCGACGGTATTTCCCAGCGGCGTAACGAGACCCAGGCCCGTCACTACGACCCTTCTACGAGCCATCGGCATTCCTCCAAACATCTATGATGAATGGCCCCGGAAGGGCCGTTAACGCGGCATTATACCTAAGCCATCAGTCGCTGTGGCAATTGTTGCCCCTGACAGCACGAGAGCCGACCTGCATGACAGGGCGGCTCTCAACGGAAATCATTCATCCCGTACACGCTTTGGAAAGCGGTCACATACGTCGCTACTGGTTGGTGTTGACGTAGTCGATGGCTTCCTGAACGGTGGTGATCTTCTCTGCTTCCTCGTCGGGAATTTCCGTGTCGAACTCCTCCTCGAGGGCCATCACCAGCTCGACGGTGTCCAGAGAATCTGCACCCAGATCCTCGGTGAAGGAAGACGTATTCTGAATATCATCTTCCTTGACGTTCAGGCGCTCAGCCACAACCTTCTTCACGCGCTCTTCGATGGTGCTCATTAGACGTACTCCAGTCGTTCACGTTAGCCGTTCAGATGACCAGCCGTTGCAGATCCGCAAGCCATTGGCTGCGGGTAAGTTTATAGACCGTACTAATGTGGCGCAACCGCCGCACAGCACGCTATCCACGCATGTTCATACCGCCGTTGACATGCAGTGTCTCACCGGTAATGTAGCCCGCCGCGTCGCTGGTCAGAAAGCCGACCGCGGCGGCAATTTCTTCGGGCTGGCCGAGGCGCGACAGGGGAATCTGCTTGAGCAGCGCCTCGCGCTGGGCCTCGGGCAGCGACTCGGTCATGTCGGTGGCAATAAAGCCGGGCGCCACCGCATTCACGGTAATCGCCCGCGAGGCCACTTCGCGGGCCAGCGCCCGGGAAAAGCCTTCCATGCCCGCCTTGGCCGCCGCATAGTTGACCTGGCCCAGGTTGCCCATGGTAGCAACCACCGAGCTGATCGAGACGATACGCCCGTAGCGCGCCCGCGTCATGCCGCGCAGGCAGGCCTTGCTGACGCGGTAGACGGACTTGAGATTGGCGTCCATCACCGCATCCCACTCCTCTTCCTTCATGCGCATCAGCAGGTTGTCACGCGTGATCCCGGCGTTATTGACCAGTATCGTCGGCGCTTCGAACATATCGGTGATCGAGGCGATCAGCCCGTCGATATTGGCCTGGTCGGTGACGTCGAGACGCCGCCCGGCTCCTTCCAGGCCGCGGGCCTTGAGATCGGCATCGATTCGCTCGGCGCCGGCATCGCTGGTGGCGGTACCGATCACAATACGGCCCTGGCGCCCCAGCTCATGGGCGATGGCCCGACCGATACCCCGGCTGGCCCCGGTAATCAGGGCGACTCTACGCTCGCTTGTCATGGTTTCATTCCGTTTGCCTGCTTTGCCTGCAGGGAGGGTTGGATTCAGCCCTGGGCTGAGGACGAAGAATCGACCGCGCCGCGGGCCAGCTCCAGAGCCGACGAAAGGCTGTCCGGATCGTTGATCGCAAGTCCACGGCTGCCCTTGGCGATACGCTTGTTCAGGCCGGTCAGCACCTTGCCGGGGCCGCACTCGAGGAAAACCCCGGCACCCAGGCCAGCCATGGCCTCGATGCAGCGGGTCCAGCGCACCGGGCGATACAGCTGCTCGATCAGGCGCGTGCGCAGCGTTGCGATGTCGCCGTGCGCCTGGCCGTCGACGTTCTGAACCACCCGGTAGCGCGGCGCCTTGAGCTCGATGTCGTCCATCGCCTCGGCCAGACGCGCGGCCGCCGGACGCATCAGTTCGCAGTGCGAAGGCACCGACACCGGCAGCGGCATGGCGCGCTTGGCGCCGGCCTGCTGGCAGGCGACGATCGCACGCTCCACGGCCGCCTTGCTGCCGGCAATCACCACCTGTCCGGGGGCATTATAATTGACCGCCGACACAACGTCGCCCTGGGCCGCCTGCTCGCAGGCCTGCTCGACGGCCGCATCGTCAAGACCGAGAATCGCCGCCATGGCGCCTTCACCCACGGGAACCGCCTCCTGCATGGCTTCACCGCGCAGGCGGACCAGGCGCACCCCGTCGGCAAAGCTCATTACCCCGGCACACACCATGGCGCTGTACTCGCCCAGGCTATGCCCCGCCATGACGCCGGGCCGCGGCCCCTCCAGCTCCTGCCAGACGCGCCACACCGCCACGCCGGCGGCAAGCAGCGCCGGCTGAGTGCAGGCCGTGGCATTGAGAGACTCCGCCGGGCCTTCCTGAACCACCTGCCAGAGGTCGTATCCCAGGGCGTCGCCGGCTTCGCTAAAGGTGGTACGCACTACGCTGTAGCGCTCGGCCAGCTCCCGCAACATGCCGACTTGCTGGGAGCCCTGCCCGGGAAAGATGAGGGCGAGGGGTTGTGTCATATCGATTACCTTCAGTTGCTCGTATTGGCACGTCTTGCTTCACGGCGTGTCATGGCCTCGGCGCGACTTGGCCGCTGCGCTGGCTCAGTTCCGCCGCCAGCCGCCGGGGAAGATCACGACGCACCTCCTGAACGGCGCGCGCTACCGCAAAATGAAACCCGGCGGCATCCGCGCCGCCGTGACTCTTGACAACAATACCGTCGAGGCCCAGCAGGCTGGCGCCGTTATAGCGCACCGGGTCAAGCTCGCTGCGCAGGCGCATCAGGGCCGGGCGCGCCAGCAGCCCGACCAAGCGACTCGACCAGTGGGCCTGGAACGTTGCCTGCACCCGCGCCACCAGCATCCTGGCCAGACCTTCGCTGGCCTTGAGCACGGCATTGCCGGTAAAGCCATCGCATACCACCACATCCGCCGCGCCGGAGAAAACAGCGTCTCCTTCGACAAAGCCAATGTAGTCCATCTCCTTCAGGCCACGCATCTGACGATCGGCTGCCTGAACCGCGGGCGGGCCTTTGGTACCCTCAATGCCCACATTGAGCAGCGCGACCCGGGGCCGGCTCAGGCCGTCCACATGGCGCGCCATGACGGCGCCCATGCGCGCAAACTCCACCAGCCTGCCGGGGGCGACATCGACGTTGGCACCGAGATCGAGCAGATAGCAGCGCCCCTCATTACGCGTCGGAATGGCGGTACTGATCGCCGGACGGGCAATCCCCCCCACGGTGCCCAGCGCGCGCCGCGCCAGCGCCATCAGAGCGCCGGTATTGCCGGCGCTGACGCCGGCTGCAGCCTCGCCGCTGGCCACACAGGCCAGCATGCGCGCCATGCTGGTGTTGCCGCCGTGCCGCAGCGCCTGGGCCGGTCGCTGATGCTCGGAGAGCACCGCGTCCACATTCTCGACCCGTAAACGTGACGCTGCCGCGGCCAAAGACCGCGGCAGCCGAGCTATCTCGCTATCCAGCCGTGACCGCTGCCCGAACAATACGACGTCAAGTCGATCGTCGCCGCTGACCGCGCTGGCGGCGCCTCTGACCGTAGCTCGAGGACCCAGATCCCCGCCCATGGCGTCGATGGCTATGCGCATATCAGCTGCCGGCAATCATTGCCGGCAGT
>DATHXP010000496.1:0-3814 GCA_035459605.1 Halomonas sp.
ATTTTTATTGTTGTTGATCACTTTCGTTCAGGCGACCCGGTTCAAGCGCTGCTGCGGCGTGGCGGCTCGCTCCAGCAGCGCCACCCAGTTGCGGCCCATGATCCCGGCGACTTCGCTCTCGCTGAAACCGACCTCGCGCAGGCCGCCGATCAGGTTGGGGAAGTCGCGGCTGTCGCGTAGCCAGGGCAGCGGTGCGGGCCAGCCGGCGTTGGCGGCGCTGCCTTCGCCGTAGTCCATCTCCTTCGACCAGCGGCCGTTGCGCATCCACTCCAGCACCGAAGTGGGCTGGTTTTGGCACAGATCGGTGCCCATACCCAGATGCTCCACGCCCATCAGGTCGGCGGTGCGCGCGATCATGTCGCAGTACTCGGCCAGGGTGCAGTCGGGGCCGTTTTTTAGGTGGAACGGGTAGGCGGAGAAGCCCAGCAGCCCGTCGCACTCGGCGATGGCCTTGAGCACCCTGTCCGACTTGTTGCGCTTGGCCGGGTGGAAGCTCGCCGGGTTGGCGTGCGAGATGATCACCGGTCGGCTGGAGAGCTCGATGGCCTCCAGCGTCGAGCGCTCGCCGCTGTGCGACATGTCGATCACCATGCCGACGCGGTTCATCTCGCCAATCACCTGGCGCCCGAAGCGGGTGATACCGCTGTCCTCGGCTTCGTAGCAGCCGCAGGCCAGCAGGCTCTGGTTGTTGTAGGTGAGCTGCATGATCAGCAGGCCCAGGTCGCGCATCACCGCGACCATGTCGATATCGTCTTCGATGGGCGAGCAGTTCTGGGCGCCGAGAAAAATGCCCACGCGCCCCTGCTGCTGGGCGCTGAGGATATCGGCGGGCTGGCGCACCGGCATGATCAGGTCGGCGTGCTCCTCGAAGCGGCGGTTCCACTCGCCCATCCGCGACAGCGTCTCGCGGGTGGTTTCATGGTAGACCAGGGTGGCGTGGACGGCGTCGACGCCGCCCTCGCGCATCTGCTCGAAGATCTCCCGCGACCAGTTGGAGTACTGCAGGCCATCGACCGTCAGCATCGCTTTGGACATTGCGTTGACTCCTCTCTCAGGCCTTGGCTCAGCTGGCTTTGACGTAGCAGGTCTTGACCACGGTGTAGAACTCGCGGGCGTAGCGGCCCTGCTCGCGCGGGCCGAAGCTGGAGTTCTTGCGCCCGCCGAAGGGCACGTGGTAGTCGGTGCCGGCGGTGGCCAGGTTAACCATCACGCAGCCGGTTTCGGCGCGCGCCTTGAACTCGCTGGCCAGTGCCAGGGAGTCGGTGATGATGCCGGCGGTCAGGCCATACTGGGTGTCGTTGAGCACCTTGATGGCCTCATTGGCGTCGGCCACCTTGATCACGCAGGCGATGGGGCCGAAGACCTCTTCGCGGTTGATCGGCATGTCGTTGGCGGTGTCGACAAACAGCGTCGGCGCCATGAAGTAGCCCTCGGTGTCGCGCTCCAGACGCTCGCCGCCGAAGGCCAGCCGGGCGCCTTCCTTCTGGGCGCGCTCGACCCACGCCAGGTTGGACTCCAGCTGGCGGGCGTCCACCGCCGGGCCGAAGCTCACGCCCTCTTCCAGGGCGTGGCCGACCTTGACCTGTTCCAGGCGCTTGATCAGCTTTGCGACGAAGGCGTCGTGGACCTTCTCGGTGACGATCAACCTTGAAGAGGCGGTGCACTTCTGGCCGGTGCCGGAGTAGGCGCCGTTGAAGGCGGCTTCCACGGCCAGGTCCAGGTCGGCGTCGTCGGCCACGATCAGGGCGTTCTTGGAGCCCATCTCGAGCTGGCACTTGACCAGGTTGGCGGCGGTGGCGGCGGCCACGCGGCGCCCGACCTCCAGCGAGCCGGTAAAGCTCAGCGCATGGATCTCGGGGCTCGAGATCAGGGCGTCGCCCACCGAACCGCCGGGGCCCATGATCAGGTTATAGGTGCCGGCGGGCAGATCCTGGCGGCTGATGATTTCACTCAGCGCCCAGGCGCTGGCCGGCACCAGGTTGGCGGGCTTGAATACCACCGCGTTGCCGAAGGCCAGCGCCGGGGCGATCTTCCACACCGCCGTGGCCATGGGGAAGTTCCACGGGCTGATCACGCCGACGACGCCCACCGGCTCGCGCCGGATATCGACTTCCACGCCGGGGCGCACCGAGTCGGCGCGCTCGTCGATCTGGCGCAGCACCTCGGCAGCGTAGTAGTGGAAGAACTGGCCCGAGCGGTGCACTTCGCCCACGCCCTCGGCCAGGGTCTTGCCTTCCTCACGAGCGAGCAGCTCACCCAGCTCGGCCTTACGTGCGACCAGCTCGTCGCCGATGGCCATCAGCACGCTGTAGCGGTGCTCGAGGCCGGTCTTGGCCCATTCTTTCTGCCCTTTTCTGGCCGCGGCAATGGCCTCGCCGACCTGGGCGACGCTGGCCTGGGCGTAGCGACCGATCAGCTCGCTTACGTCGGACGGGTTGCGGTTTTCGATCTGCCCTTCGCCCTCGACCCACTGGCCGTTGATGTAAAGCGCATGCACTTGAGTATGAGAATGAGAATCTGTGTGTGCCATAACCACCTCCAAACTGACGATGTTGAAAGGTTAGGCGAGCTTTCAATATAAAGATAATCAATAATAAATACTGAGTGATCAGTTATATTTACCATGAGCCTGTCATAGCCCTGCTATCCGCGAGCTATCATCGAAAGCGAGGTGGACGATGCAGCCCGAGCTGAAGATTACCCCGCTGCGCTACGTGCTGGCGGTGGTTGACCAGGGCGGTTTTCACGCCGCCGCCCGCCAGGTGCACCGCACCCAGCCGGCGCTCTCCATGGCCATTCGCGAGCTGGAAAACCGCCTCGGCGAGGCGCTGTTTGAGCGCGGCAATCAGGCCACCCTGACGCCTTTTGGGCACTACTGCGTGCCGCGCTTTCGCGAGCTGATCACCCAGCACGACCGGCTCAGCCGCGAACTGGTGGCCCAGGTAGCGAGGGAAGCCGGACATCTGGACATGGCAACGGTACCGTCGGTGGCGAGCCGGCTGATGCCCCGGCTGCTGGCCGACTTCGTGGCGCGCTATCCGGGCATCAGGGTCAGCCTGCACGACGGCAACGCCGACTTCGTGCGCGAGCAGGTATTGGCCGGCGAGGTCGATCTGGGACTGTCGAGCCTGTGGGAAGAGGAGGCGGCGCTGGCTTTTACGCCGCTGCTGCGCGACGCCCTGGGCGTGGTTTGCCGCGATGATCACCCGTTCGCCGACCGCCGGGCCGTTCACTGGCGGGAGCTGGTGAGGGAAAGCCTGATCGGCAACGGCACCTCGCGGCTGCTGCAGGGCACCGACGCCGCGGCGCTGCTGGAGCATCACGCCTTCTATATCTCCAACATGATATCGCTGACCGCCATGCTGGTGGCGGGCCTGGGCGTGACCACGCTGCCCAGGCTGGCCTTCCCCGAGGAGTACGAGCGGCTCAGGTTTATCCCGCTCAGCGAGCCGAAGGTCGAGCGCGAGATTGGCCTGCTGCAGCTGGCGGGGCGCAGTCTGTCGCCGGGCGCCCGCGCCATGGCCGAGTTCGTGACTCGGGCGCTGAAGGTGTAGCGTTGTTAATCGCGCCGCCGCGCAGCGGCGGTGCCGCGATTCAGGTAGCGTGTTTTGTGCGAATCAGCTTCTTGTTGACGAACTCGTCGATGCCGAAGCGGCCGAGCTCACGCCCGAAGCCGCTGCGCTTGACGCCGCCGAAGGGCAGCTCCGCGGCTTCGCCGCCGACCTCGTTGATGAACACCATCCCCACCTCGAGCCGGTCGGCAACGCGCAGCGCCTTCTCTTCATCCTGTGAAATGACGATCGAGCCCAGCCCG
>DATHXP010000497.1:0-11125 GCA_035459605.1 Halomonas sp.
GCTGTCCCAGTTGCCGTTTTCCGCCTTGACCAGGCGGTCTGTCTGGCGTGCTTCTTCAAGATTGCGAACGATCATGAGGTGCTCCGGTTTCGGGTAAGTCGCCGATTGAAACAGGCGTTCGCGGCGCCGGCCGCGAACGCAGATAGTCGTCCAGCATGGCGGCACGACCAGCATCGCCCCGCTGCTGGGCTGAGCCAGTCAGACCGTGGTCGTGGCCGGCGCCAGCGCTTGCTTGGTGCTGGTTTCGAGAATATCGAGCCCTGCGCCGAGATCTTCATCGGTAATCGTCAGCGGGCACAGGCATTTCACCACTTCGCCATCCTGACCGCTGGTTTCGATGACCAGGCCGTTCTCGAACGCCCGCTGGGTAATTCTGTCGGCGACCTCGCCGCTGCCCACATCGATACCGCGCATCATGCCGCGACCGCGCTCTGAGGCCGCGATGCCCTGCTCGCTGATCCAGGCGGCGATGCTGGCAAAACGCTTGGAAATGATCTCGCCCTTGCGCTGGACCTCGCGCTCGAAGGCGTCGTCCTGCCAGTAGCCGCGCAGCGCGGCGGCCGCCGTGGTGAAGGCCAGCGCGAAGCCGCGGAAGGTGCCGTTGTATTGACCGGGTTTCCAGACGTCGAGTTCGCGACGCATCAGCACCTGCGAGAACGGCAGGCCGAGGCCGGACAGCGACTTGGAGTTGGTGACGATGTCCGGCACCACGCCGGCGTGCTCGAAGCTGAAGAACTTGCCGGTGCGTCCGCAGCCGGCCTGGATATCGTCGATGATCAGCAGGATGTCGTGATCGCGGCAGATCTGCTCGAGACGTTTCAGCCAGTCCAGGCTACAGGCGTTGATGCCGCCCTCGCCCTGCACCGTTTCGACGATAACGCCGGCCGGCACGTCCAGCCCTCCGGACTTGTCGCCGAGCAGCTTTTCAAAATAGTCCAGGGTGTCGGTGTGATCGCCCAGGTAGCCGTCGTAGGGCAGAAAACTCGCGCCCGAGGTCGGCACGCCGCCGGTGGCTTCACGGAACTTGCGGTTGCCGGTGGTGGCCAGCGCGCCCATGGTGATGCCGTGGAAGCCGTTGGTGAAGGTGACGATGTTGTGGCGGCCCTTGGCGTTGCGCGCCAGGCGGATGGCCGCCTCCACGGCGTTGGTGCCAGTTGGCCCCGGAAACTGAACCTTGTAGTCCAGTCCGCGCGGCTTGAGGATCACCTCCTCAAGCGCCTCGATATAGTCGCGCTTGGCGGCCGTCCAGAAGTCCAGGCCGTGAACGATATTGTCATCGGCCAGGTAGTCGAGCAGCGCCTGCTTGATCTGGGGGTTGTTGTGGCCGTAGTTCAGGGTGCCGGCGCCGGCCAGAAAGTCGATATATTCACGTCCGTTCTCGTCGGTAAGACGCGCATTCCTCGCGGTGGTGAATACCACCGGGAAGGAGCGCGAATAGGTACGGACATCGGATTCCATACGCTCAAGGATCTGGGTCTGCATTGCGACCTCCTGTGGGGAGAATGAGTATAGACAGAGTAAAACGAAAAGCGGCACCGCGTCAGCATCACGGTGCCGTGGAGAGTGGAGTCAGTCCTGTACCGTATTGAACGGCCCGATGCGCACGAGGTTCTCGGGGTCATGCTCGCCGCCCAGCTGATAGGTCGAGAAATACTCGCGGCTGTTCAGCGGCGCCTGCCAGCGCTCGGCCAGTCGGCGAAACAGCGTCCATGAGGCCTGATTATCGGGCGTGATGGTGGTTTCGAGATGGTGCACGCCGTCCAGCTCCGGACGTATCAGCACGGCCTCGACCAGGCGTCGGGCAAGCCCCGTGCCGCGCGCTTTCTCGCCGACGGCAACCTGCCACAGAAAGTAGGTGTCGGGGGCACAGCTCTTCACGTAGCCGGAAACAAAGCCGACGATCTCGTCGTCCTCGTTGGTGGCAACGGCGCAGGTGTCTCTGAACTGAGTGGCCAGCAGCAGATAGGCATAGGCCGAATTGACGTCCAGCGGCGGGCAGGACTTGACCAACTCATAGATCGCCCAGCCGTCGTCGGGGTTGGGCTTGCGGATAAACAGGGGGGTGGTGTCGCGACTGACCACCGTGTCGGCCACGCTGGGTTTGGCCAGCTCGGCCGAGGGAATAAAAGGCTCGGTCACTACGTTCATTTTCTCTTCGCTGTTGCGAAAGTCGATCGACATGATAACAGCCCTTTCCGTGCGCATCAAAGAGCATGTTATCCGGTAGCCCTGTTTTAATAAAAAAAAATTATACTCAGCGCCGGATGGCGCCCAGGCACCGCGATCCGCTGCCCCGAACTAAAATAGGCTACCCCAAGGGTAGCCTATATCATGGAGACTGCGGTCTTCGTGCGCGCCCAAATGGCAGCGCTAGCGGCGCGTTGGCGAGCGCATGGTCACGAACTCCTCGGCGCCGGTGGGGTGGATACCCACGGTCTGGTCAAACTGCGCCTTGGTCAGCCCGGCGCGAACGGCAATGGCAATGCCCTGGATCACCTCGCCGGCCTCCTCGCCTACCATGTGGGCGCCCACCACCACGTCGCTTTCATCGTCGACGATCAGCTTCATCAGGCAGCGCTCGTCGCTTCCCGACAGGGTGTGCTTCATGGGACGAAAATCAGCCGTATACACCCGAATGCTCTTGAAGCGCTCGCGTGCGGCCTCCTCGGACAGGCCCACGGTGCCGATATTGGGGTGGCAGAAGACCGCCGTGGCGATGCGCTCGTAGTCCAGCGGCTGAGTGGGCGCGTCGCTGAAATGCTGGGCCACCAGATGCATGGCCTCCTCCAGCGCCACCGGCGTCAGCTCGGGACCATCGATGACGTCGCCCAGCGCCAGTATGGACGGCACCGAGGTTTCAAAGCGCTCGTTGACCACCAGCTTGCCGTCTTCATTGGTTGCCACTTCGAGGCGATCCAGGCCCAGCCCCTGGCACAGAGGGCGTCGTCCTGTAGCAGACAGCACCGCATCGACTTCCAGCTGCTTGCCGCTGGTCAGCGTGACCTCAAGACCGCCTTCGCCCTTTTCGATGCGCTCGATATTGGCTTCAAAGTGAAGGTTGACGCCCTTCTTGGCCATCTCGGATCGGGTAAACTCACGCACTTCCTGATCGAAGCCGCGCAGAAACAGCTCGCGCCGATAGACCAGGTGAGACTCGCTGCCCAGGCCGTTGAAGATGCTGGCGAACTCCACGGCGATATAGCCGCCGCCAAGCACCAGAAAGCGCTGGGGGAAGGTGTCGAGGTCAAAGATCTGATTGGAGTTCAGTGCATGCTCGCTGCCGGGGAACGCCGGCGTCCAGGGCCAGCCGCCCACCGCTACCAGGATCTTCTCGGCGCTGATGCGCTCGTCGGCCACTTCCACTTCATGCGGGCCCGTCACGGTGGCACGAGCGTTGATCAGACGCACCCCGGCGTTGTCCAGCAGGCGGCCGTAGATCCCGTTCAGGCGCTTGATCTCGCCGATCTTGTTATCGCGCAGGGTTGCCCAGTTGAACTGCGGCTCCCCGGGAAGCGTCCAGCCAAAACCGGCGGCGTCTTCAAACGACTCGTGAAAATGCGCGGCATAGGAGTACAGCTTCTTGGGCACGCAGCCCACGTTGACGCAGGTGCCGCCAAGGTAGCGATCCTCGGCCACGGCAACCCGGGCGCCGGCGGCGGCAGCGGTCCGTGCGGCGCGCACGCCGCCGGAACCCGCTCCGATGACAAAGAGATCGTAGTCATACTCTGACACGGGGAAACTCCTGTGGGAATGCGGCCCCAGGGGGCCATTGAGCGATGCCGTGATCATACCAGCCCGCCGACGCTGTCGGGAGAGGCTACCCATGAAGGCAGCGCAAGCAGTTGAGCTCGAGTTGACCTCGAAGAGCTCAGGCGTTAAATAAAGACACGATTTTCATTCAGCTCCCTTCCGGTTAGACGCCCCGTCCGCCAGACCGGCCTGGGGGCCCGTGGAGCACTCGATGAAGAACGAAATCAAAGACCTGCTGCGCAACAACCGCGCCTGGGCAGAGCAGAAATGCAAGAACGATCCCGACTATTTCGCGCGACTGGCCAGGCAGCAGGCGCCGGAATATCTGTGGATCGGCTGTTCCGACAGTCGCGTGCCGGCCAACCAGATCATTGACCTGCCGCCCGGCGAGGTCTTTGTGCACCGCAACGTGGGCAACCTGCTGCTGCCCAACGACATGAACGCCATGTCGGTCGTGCAGTACGCCGTCGATGTGCTGAAAGTTCGCCATATCATGGTGGTGGGACACTACGGCTGCGGCGGGATACACGCCGCCATGCTCGGCGGCGAGTTTGGCATCGTCGACTACTGGCTGCATTCGGTGCGCGAGCTGTACAGCCTGCACCGCGACTCTCTCGCCCATCTGCCCATGGCCGAGCAGGTCGACCGCATGTGCGAGCTCAACGCCATGGCCCAGGTCAACAACCTGTGCCGCACCAAGATCGTGCAGCGTGCCTGGCAGCGCGGGCAAAAGCTCTCGGTTCACGGCTGGACCTACGGCCTGGGCGACGGTCGGGTCACCGACCTGGAGTGCAGCGTGCACGGGCTCGATCAGGTGGCCAAGCTGTATCGAATCGATCGGCTGGACTCGCTTGATGGAGACTAGATCATTGAAGGCCACAGGTTAAGGGCATCTGGACGTTTAAAACAAGCACTTGAAGTGGGGCGAATGTCTTTGCCCACCGTCTAAGGATATGTTGAAGTACGCTATAGTAGTGAGATCTGTAGTTCAACAGTCGTCGCCTCGGCATCCTGTGCTGCCGGCAACGCCAAACAACAAACCTGATACAGGGAGTTTCACATGAAGCTCAAGAAAACGCTGTTGGCCAGCATGGTCGGCGCCGCGATTACCGCCGCCACCTTCGCGCCGGCCGCCATGGCTGAAAACACTCTGCGCATGGCCTATGACGCCGATCCGGTCTCGCTGGATATCCATGAGCAGCTTTCCGGCGGTATTCTGCAGCTGTCGCACATGACCTTCGACCCGCTGGTGCGCTGGACCCAGGATCTGGAGTTCGAGCCGCGGCTGGCCACCGAATGGGAGCAGGTGGACGACACCACCATGCGCATGACCCTGCGCCAAGGCGTCACCTTCCATAGCGGCAATCCCTTCACCGCCGAGGACGTGGTGTGGACCGTGGAGCGTCTCAAGCGCAGCCCGGACTTCAAGGCCATCTTCGAGCCGATCGGCAGCGTGACCGCGGTCGATGAGCACACCGTCGAGTTCCACACCCCCGAGCCCTACCCGCTGCTGCTCAACCTGGCCACCTATATCTTCCCCATGGACAGCCAGTTCTATTCCGGGGAAACCGCCGCCGGTGACCCCAAGGACGAGATCGTCAAGAACGGCAACTCCTATGCCTCAACCCACCTGTCGGGCACCGGCCCTTTCGTGGTCACCGACCGCCAGCAGGGGGTGCGCCTGGACTTCGAGCGCTTCGATGACTATTGGGACAGCGAGTCGCCCGGCAACGTCGACCGCATCGTGCTGACGCCGATCAGCGAGAACGCCACCCGCGTCGCCGCCCTGCTCTCCGGCGACGTGGACTTCATCGCGCCGGTGCCGCCCAACGACCTGGATCGGGTGCGCAACGACGACGGCGTGGAGCTGGTCACCATGTCCGGCACCCGCATCATCCTGTTCCACATGAACCAGGAGCGGGTCGATGCTTTCAAGGATGAGCGCGTGCGCCAGGCCTTCACCTACGCGGTCAACCAGGAAGGCATCGCCGACCGGCTGATGAAGGGCTTCGCCACCCCGGCAGCACAGGCCTCGCCGGAAGGCTATGTGGCGCATATTGCCGAGCTCGAACCGCGCTATGACCTGGACAAAGCCAAGCAGCTGATGGAAGAGGCCGGCTACGCCGACGGCTTCGAGGTCAGCATGCTGGCCCCCAACAACCGCTACGTGAACGATGCCAAGATCGCCCAAGCGGTGGCCGCGATGCTGGCGCGCATCAACGTCACGGTGGACCTGAAGACGCTGCCCAAGGCGCAGTACTGGGGCGAATTCGACAACCGCAGCGCCGACGTGATGATGATTGGCTGGCACTCGGATACCGAGGACTCGGCCAACTTCCACGAGTACCTGTCCGCCTGCCCCGACGCCGACACCGGCGCCGGCCAGTACAACGCCGGCAACTACTGCAACCCCGAGCTGGATGCGCTGGTCGCCGAGGCCAACCTCGAGATCGACCTGGCCAGGCGCGCCGAAATGCTGCAGCAGGTCGAGCAGACGCTCTACGATGAAGCGGCCTACATTCCCCTGCACTGGCAGGACCTGGCCTGGGCAGCGGCCAATAACGTCGAGATCGAGCCGGTGCTCAACGTGATGAACTTCCCCTACCTGGGGGATCTGATCATCAACGACGACTAAACGCCCTTTCCCTTTCATGACCGGTGGCGCACGCGCGTGCGCCACCTAGCGATACCAACGAGACCCTTCTCATGATCGCCTTTCTGGTCAAGCGTTTGTTTCATGCGCTGCTGGTGATGTTTGTCATCAGCCTTATCGCCTTCGCCATCCAGGACAACCTGGGCGACCCGATTCAGCAGCTGGTCGGACAGTCGGTGCCGGAAAGCGAACGCGAGATCCTGCGCGAGCAGATGGGTCTCAACGATCCCTTCCTGACCCAGTATCTGCGCTTTGCCGGCAACGCCCTGCGCTTCGACTTCGGCTACTCCTATGTGTTTAACCAGCCCACCACCCAGGTGATCATGCGCCACCTGCCGGCCACGCTCGAGCTGGTGGCTGCCACCACCTTTCTGATCGTTGTGCTGTCGGTGCCGATCGGCGTCTATAGCGCCATCAGGCCGCGCGCCTGGCTGTCGCGCCTGTTCATGGGCGTGTCGATCGTGGGTATCTCCATCCCGGTATTCCTGACCGCCATCGTGCTGATTCAGCTGTTTGCCATCGGCGTGAGCTGGTCGCCCTTCCCCGCGGATACCGGCTGGGGCCAGTGGTTAAATGAGCTGATATCCACCAAGGGCGGCATGCCGGCCTACGGCCGCGGCGACCCGGTGCACGTGTTCGGCACCTGGTACACCAACTTCGCCAGCCTCAAGGGGCTGAGCTACATCGTCCTGCCGGCCATTTCGCTGGCCTCGATCATGCTGCCGCTGTTCATTCGCCTGATCCGCGCCGAGATGCTCGAGGTGCTGCAGTCCGACTACGTCAAGTTTGCCAGGGCCAAGGGCATTTCGCCGCGGCGCATCTATTTTCTCCACGCGCTCAAGAACACCATGCTGCCGGTGATCACCGTGGGCGGCGTGCAGATCGGCACCCTGGTGGCCTACACCATTCTCACCGAGACGGTGTTCCAGTGGCCCGGCGTGGGGCTGATGTTCCTTGACGCCATCGAGCGCTCGGACATTCCGCTGATCGTGACCTACCTGATCATCGTCGGTTTGATCTTCACGATTACCAACACCCTGGTTGACCTGATCTACGGTCTGGTCAACCCCACCGTCAAGCTGACAGGAAAGCCCGCATGAGTACCGCTACGTCATCCCCGCACAGCGCCCGGGAGCGGCTGCGCGACTCCTGGCTGTGGTACAGCTTCAAGCGCGACCCGGTCGCCCAGCTCAGCCTGCTGGTGTTTGTCGGCATGGTCGGCGCCGCCGTCCTGGCGCCCTGGCTGGCGTCGATGAACCCTTACGATCTGGCCCAGATCGACATCATGTCCTCGGAGCTGCCGCCCTTCTGGATCGACGGCAGCGACCCGGCCTACGCGATGGGCACCGACGCCCAGGGGCGCGACCTGCTGTCGACCATCCTGTATGGCACCCGGGTGTCGCTGATCATCGGCTTCGGCGCCGTGGCGCTGCAGGCGGCCCTGGGCATCTGCTTTGGCCTGCTGGCCGGCTACCTGGGCGGTCGCCTCGATGCCTTCCTGATGCGCCTGGCCGATATTCAGCTGTCGTTCTCCACTCTGATGGTGGCCATCATCGTCGGCGCGCTGTTCAAGGCGATCTTCGGCGGCCTCACCTACAACGCCTACGCGGTACCGCTGCTGGTGCTGATCATCGGCCTGGCCGAGTGGCCGCAGTATGCGCGCACCGTGCGCGCCTCGGTGCTGGCGGAAAGAGCCAAGGAGTACGTCGATGCGGCGCGGGTCATGGGGCTATCCAGCCGCCGCATCATGTTCCGCCATATCCTGCCCAACACCCTGTCGCCGATCTTCGTCATCTCCACGGTGCAGGTGGCCAACGCCATTATCTCGGAGGCGGCGCTGTCGTTTCTGGGCCTCGGCATGCCCGAGACTCAGCCGTCGCTGGGCTCGCTGATCAAGTCGGGCTTCGATTACCTGCAGTCCGGCTCCTGGTGGATCACGCTGATTCCGGGGCTGGTGCTGGTGATCCTGGTGCTGGTGATCAACCTGCTGGGCGACTGGCTGCGCGACGTGCTCAACCCGCGACTCTACAAGGGCTAACGCCATGGCACTGCTTGACGTCACCCATCTCGATGTTCGCTTTGCTCTGCGCCGCGGCGATGTTCAGGCGCTGCACGACCTGTGCTTCAGCCTCGACAGGGGCGAGCGGCTCGGCATCGTCGGCGAGTCCGGCGCGGGCAAGTCCGTGGCGGCCTTCAGCCTGCTCAACCTGATCGCCAAGCCCGGCTATATCGCCGGCGGCAGCGTCGTCTTCGACGGCCAGGAGCTGATCGGGCTCGGCGAACGGGCGCTGCGGCGCATTCGCGGCCATCGCATCTCGATGATCTTCCAGGACCCGATGATGACGCTGAACCCGGTGCTCAGCATCGGCGAGCAGATGGTCGAGTGCTTGAAGGCCCACCGCCGTATCACCACCAGAGAGGCCAGGGATATCGCCCTGTCCAAGCTTAAGCTGGCGCAGATTCCGTCGCCCGAGGCGCGCCTTGAGCAGTATCCCCACGAGCTCTCCGGCGGCATGCGCCAGCGGGTGATCATCGCCATCGCCCTGCTGCTCGACCCCGACATCATCATCGCCGACGAGCCGACCACGGCGCTGGACGTGACCATCCAGGCCGAGGTCATGACGCTGCTGCTGGAGCTGTGCGAAGACCACAGCGTGGCGCTGATCCTGATCACCCACGACCTCGGCGTGGTCAGCCAGGTGACGCAGCGCATGCTGGTGATGTACGCCGGACGCGTGATCGAGCAGGGCCCGACGCGTGACATCATCAACAGTCCTCAGCACCCCTACACGCAAGGGCTGATCGCGGCGCTGCCGCAGAGGGCCACGCCCGGCAGCCGCTTGAACCAGATTCCCGGCAGCATGCCCTCGTTGAACAACCTGCCGCCGGGCTGCGCCTTTCATCCGCGCTGCGCGTTCGCCACGCTCGACGACGGCCGGCCGCGCCCGGGCTGCCGCGATCGGGTGCCCGGCTTCACCCGCGTCGGCAACATTCAGGCGGCCTGCCATATGGTGGCCGAGAAGGTGTCGGCGCAACCGGGCCAGCCGTCGACCGCCGAGGAGCCGCAATGAACTCTCCGACCGCTACCACCGCTGCTCTCTCAAGCCCCGGACCTGATGACAGCTCCGAAATAAGCCTCCGCCAACAGTCAGACGCCCCGCTGCTGTCGATTCGCGGCCTGGAAAAGCGCTTTTCACTGTCCGGCGACCTGCTCGAGCAGATCAAGTTCAAGGGCGGGCGCTTCATTCGCGAGCAGAAGTTCGTGCACGCCATCAACGGCGTCGACCTGGATATCCGGCGCGGCGAAGCGCTGTGCGTGGTCGGCGAATCCGGCTGCGGCAAATCCACCGTCGCTCGCGTGGTGATGGGGCTGCTGACCCCGACCGCCGGCGAGATTCACTACGCCGGCGAGCGCATCGACCAGCTGAGCGCCAAGGCGCTACTGCCCTGGCGGCGGCGCATGCAGATGATCTTCCAGAACCCCTACGCCTCGCTCAATCCGCGCATGACCATTCAGCAGACCCTGGAAGAGCCTATCCGCCTGCACCATCCCGACTGGTCGCGTCGCCGGGTCAGGGACAAGGTCAGCGAGGTGATGACGTCGGTGGGCATCGCGCCGGACTGGGGCGCGCGCTACGGCCATGAGTTCTCCGGCGGCCAGCGTCAGCGTATCGCCATTGCCCGGGCGCTGGCGGTGGACCCGGAGTTTATCGTAGCCGACGAGCCGATCTCGGCGCTGGACGTCTCGATCCAGGCCCAGGTGCTCAATCTGCTGATGGACGCCCAGCAGGAGCGCCACCTGACCTATCTGTTCATCACCCACGACCTGGCGGTGGTCGAGCACTTCGGCACCCGGGTGGCGGTGATGTATCTGGGCCGGATCTGCGAGGTGGCGCCCACGGCGACGCTGTTTGCCCAGCCGCAGCACCCCTATACCCGGGCGCTGATGTCGGCCATCCCGCGGCTCGAGGATGAGCGCCCGCAGCACCTGCGCCTTGAGGGCGAGGTGCCCACGCCGATCAACCTGCCGTCGGGCTGTGTCTTCCACGGCCGCTGCCCCTACGTCGAGGCGCGCTGCCGACAGGAGATACCAGCGCTGATCGCCACCGACAGCGGCGCCCTGGTGGCCTGCCACGGCATCGAAGAGGGGCGCATCCCCAGCGCCGATTAGCCTAAGCAGCCTGGGGTTGAGCCGTCGACAGGTCCGCTTCAGCTTAAAGGACAGCGGACCCCGGTGCCCTGCAGGCCGCAGTAGCCGCCGGGGTTCTTGTGCAGGTACTGCTGGTGAAACTCCTCGGCGTGGTAGTAGGCATCGAGCGCTGCAATCTCGGTGGTGATGGGGCCGCGCCCCGCGCGGGCCAGCGCCTCGCCGTAGGCCTCGCGGCTGCGCTCGGCCACGCGCTGCTGACCGGCGTCGGTGGTCAGGATGATCGAGCGGTACTGTGAGCCGATGTCGTTGCCCTGCCGATCGCCCTGGGTGGGGTCGTGGGCCTCCCAGAAATGGCCGAGCAGGGTGTCCAGGTCGATCAGCGCCGGGTCAAACACCACCCGCACCGCTTCTGCGTGGCCGGTGCGCCCCGAGCAAGTCTCCTCATAGGTGGGGTTGGGCGTCGTGCCGCCGGCGTAGCCGACCGAGGTGACCTCGACGCCCGGCAGCTGCCAGAACAGCCGCTCGGCGCCCCAGAAGCAGCCCAGGCCCAGCACGATCTCCTGCAGCCCGGG
>DATHXP010000498.1:0-8495 GCA_035459605.1 Halomonas sp.
AAGCTGCTCGGCAAGCTCGTTGCGCTGTGGCGCAGCGAAACCGTCTAGCCGCAAGGAAAGCGCTGAATACATGACGGCGCGTCTCAAGATATTCAGGCCTCATGGCTCGAGCGCTCTTATCTCGACCTGATCGCTGGTCTGGCGCGGCTGCGTGCCGATGGCAAAGTGCCGCGTGATACTGGCTATCTTGCCAAGCCCATGCGGGGAGGGGCTCACCAGCGGACCGCTTAAGTTCACGCCCTCCTCGCCCAGCCGCTTGCGGACATCGGCAGGCTGCACGCTCACCGGCGGCAGGTTCACGGTGACGCCGTAGTCGCCGTCCGGCAAGCCGCTGCCCGGCCCGAACGGGCCGGCTTCGAAGTGCCCCTGCCGCACCTCGGTGCGCTCCTGCCAGCGCATACCGCTCGCCTCACGATTAACCAGCACCTGCAGCCGTGTCGCGTGCGGAAGGTTGGTGGTGCCGCTGACCATCAGCCGTCGATCGCGGCGAAGCTCGGCAGTCAGCTCGAAGGTCACCGGCTGACTGAAAGGCTCCACTTCAGGCTGCCCGGACCCGGCCGGCAGCTCCGACCCGGATTCGTCCACCGCAGAGCCGGCCATCTGCGCCGACTCCACCTCAGCGACGCGCTCTGCCGGGCTGCCACTCCCCGGCCCCTTCTGCTCTCCGCCCTCGCAGCCGGACAGCATCAACATCGCTACCCCGGCCGCCCAACACAGTCGCGACACCGCCATGCACCGCCTCCACACTCGTTGATCGTTGGTCATTTCCAGACTATCACCTTGAAGCCTCATCAGGCAGACGTCGCCGCACAAGACGCCAAGCGATGGGCAGCGCCACCGGTGGCTGCTAGAATGCTCGGCCTTGAGCGCAAACCACTACCTCCACTTCGGCTTATCACGACGCCTCGATACCCATGGCTGAACTCGATCGCACTTTTTCCGTTGCCCCCATGATGGACTGGACGACGCGCGACTATCGCGCCTTCGCGCGCACGCTTACCCGCCGCGCCCTGCTGTACACCGAAATGGTCACCACCGGCGCAGTTCTGCATGGCCGTCCGCGGGAGCGCTTTCTCGGCTTCGACGCCGTCGAGCAGCCGCTGGCCCTGCAGCTGGGGGGAAGTGACGCCGGCGAGCTGGCCGAGTGTGCGGCCCTTGCCGAGGAGCGGGGCTATCAGGAGGTCAACCTGAACGTGGGCTGCCCCAGCGACCGGGTGCAGAACAACCTGATCGGCGCCTGCCTGATGGCCCATCCCGATAAAGTGGCCGCAGCCGTCAAGGCCATGCGCGAGCAGGTATCGATCCCCGTGACGGTGAAATGCCGCATCGGTATTGACGATCAGGATGAGGACGCCGACCTGACGCGCTTTATCAACGTAGTGGCCGATGCCGGCTGCGATATCTTCATCGTGCACGCGCGCAAGGCCTGGCTGAAGGGGCTCTCTCCCCAGCAGAACCGTGATGTCCCGCCGCTGAACTATCCCCGGGTGCATCGGCTCAAGGCCTGCCGCCCCGATCTGCATATCGGCATCAACGGCGGGCTGAAAACGCTGGACGCCTGCCGCCAGCAGCTGGAGCACGTCGACAGCGTGATGATGGGGCGCGAAGCCTACCACAACCCCTGGCTGCTGTCCGACGTCGACCGGCGCATTTATGGCGCGCCCGATCCAGTCGCGAGCCGGCACGACGCCGCCCGCGCCTTTCGCCCCTATATCGCCGAGCGCCTCGCCCAGGGGGGCCGGCTCAACCACCTTACCCGCCACCTGCTTGGCCTGTTTCACGGCCAGCCCGGGGGGCGGCGTTTCCGTCGCCATCTCTCGGAGCATGCCCACCGCGAAGGCGCCGGTCTGGCCGTGTTTGACGACGCCCTGGGCATGGTGTCTGAAGCCAGGCCCGCAGCCGCTGCGCCCCTGTGACGCTATTGCCTGGGAAGCGCTGAAGAAATCGTCGAGCGGCTCAGGCGCACGGAGCGCAGGAACCGAAGCCTGTGCGGTATAGGTGAAGATTGCGAGCACCACGCAACGCAGCGATTGAGACGCGCCGGCATTTATTCAGTGTTTTCCTAGCACAGACCGGGCGACAACTCTTCCCATACATCAACGAAGGTAAACGCCGCTTTGCTTGGGTAGAATGGCGCTACCACCCCCATGAGTCGAGATGTCATGGCACGACGCACCAGAGCCGACGCCAAGGCGACCCGCGAAGCATTGCTGGACGCCGCCGAAGAGCTGTTTTTCGAGCGCGGCGTGGCGCGCAGCTCGCTGGAGCAGATTGCTCGCCATGCCGGCATGACCAGAGGCGCGGTCTACTGGCACTTTCGCAACAAGGCCGACCTGTTTCTTGCGATGGTCGAAAGGGTGCGCATGCCCTTTCATGAGCTGGTTAGCGAGGCCGCAGCCACCAGCACTCACACCTCCCCCCTGGACGCGATCCTGCTCGGGTGTGAGCGTGGCTTCCAGCGCCTGGAGCAGCCGCGCTATATGCGCGTTCATGCCATTTTGGTACACCGCTGCGAATTCTTTAGCGGCGTGGACCCCCGCGATAGCCAGGCCGCCATGGCCCGCGACTGCTACAACGCCGTCAGCGAGTACATGGAAGACGCCCACCGCCAGCAGCTGCTTAAACCGGGCATTGATCCGCTAACGGCCTCGCAACTTATGCAGGCGGTCATCAGCGGCATTTTTCATGACTGGGTCCGCGACCCGCAGGCCTACTCCATTCATCAGCAGGGCACCCGGCTGGTAGCGGCCCAGCTCGAGCTGATCAGCCGGCAGCCGCTCGCCGCCTGACCTTTTCAGGCAGAAGACGCGGCCCCATTGCCATTATGGTTCGAGTCGCTGTGGCTTGAGCCGCTCTCCTTCCGGCGATGGTGGCGCTCGACCAGCCTCAGCTTGACCAGCCGCGTCCTGGCATCGAGAAAGTCCTGCTCAGGCACTGAGCGGTACGCATCACGGTCGCGCAGGTACTTGACCAGCACGCGGCGCTCACCCGCGTATAGCGCCTGGTCTGCTTTCACCCTGAGCCAAACGCGCCGATCAGCGTCGCTTTCCAGCGCCGCCTCGGCCAGCCCCGGCTTTTCCCCTTCGGGCTTTTTAACCACGGCGCACTCGCCCAGCAGGGAGCGCGGCAGGCTGGAGCTGCGGTGGAAATAGTGCTGCAGGCCGCGGCAGATAATCGCCACGACAGGCGATGCCAGAGCAAAGGCGGCCCACAGCACAACGATACCCAAGGGCGCACGAAACATGCCCAGGTTCAGATGCTGCAGCACCAGCACCTCGACGGCCAGCGTCAACGCGCCCGCCACCACAGCCAGCAGCGTCAAGGTGACTGACACCGGCACACCGACAAAGCCAAGCGAGACCATGGCGCTGGCCAGGGTGTCATCGCGAAGGCTATCGCGCTCGAACAGCTCCACCGGCGCCAGGCGCACCAGCACCAGCAACCAGTAGACTCCCAGCAGACCGATCAGAAGGCTGAACAGAACCAGCGGAAACGTCAGCATGAGCTGCAGCAGGGCATCCGTCGACATCATCGCTTGCATAGCTTCTACCTATCGTCAGCTAAGGTGTTCGCCTCTTCAGCATAGCCGACTTTGCTACGCTCCTCACCGTGGCGACCCAGGCGACGCCCAAGCCAGGACGTCAGACTCGCGATCATCGCGTAGAAGGTGGGCACGAACATGCTGCCCAGCACCGCGACCGACGCCATGCCCACGGCCACCGTGGTGCCGATGTGATGGCTGCTGGTGTCGCTGGCCCCGGTGGCCAGCGCCAGCGGCATCGTACCGAAGATGAACGCCAGCGAGGTCATGACAATGGGACGGAAACGCAGCTCGGCGGCGATGATCGCCGCTTCGCGGATCGAGCGCCCCATCTCGCGGCGCTGCAGCTCGGCAAACTCGACGATCAAAATGGCGTTCTTGGCCGCCAGGCCTACCACCACCAGCATGCCGATCTGCACGTAGACGCTGGTATCAAGGCCGCGCAGGACGATACCGCCAATCCCTCCAAGGAAGGCGAACGGCGTCGTGGCAAGCACCGCCAGCGGCAGCGACCAGCTTTCGTACTGTGCCGCCAGGATCAGAAACACCATCAGCATGCCAAAGACGATAGCCAACGTGGCGGCATTGCCCGCGGTGCTTTCCTGGTATGCCGTTCCCGTCCAGCCCATGCCCCAGCCGCTGCCGAGCTCTTCGACCACCAGCTCTTCCATGGCCTGGATGGCCTGACCGGAGCTGTAGCCCGGCGCCGGGCCGCCCTGGAACTGTGCGCCGGTATAGACACCGAAGCGAGTGACCACCGCCGGCGCCGCCTTGCGCTCCAGGGTCACGAACTCGGAAAGCGGGATGCGCTCGCCGCTACCGCCGCGCACATAGACATTGGCCACGTCATCGGGCGTCTTGCGGTAGTCATCCTCGTTTTGCAGATAGACCTGGAAGTTGCGCCCTCGGTAGCTGAAAAAGTTGACGAAGCCGTTGCCGAAGGTGTTTGACAGGGTCGAGTTCAGGCTTTCGAGCGACACGCCGTAGCTCAGCGCCTTCTGCTGGTCAATCTCGGCGCGGAAAGATGGCACGTTGACGTTGAAGGTGGTGAACACCCGGGCCAGCTGGGGATGCTCTCCAGCGGCCTGCATCAGCTTCAGCGAGGCCTGATAGAGCTCGTCGGGCGAGGCGCCCTCAAACGACTGCAGATAGCCGGTAAAGCCGCCGGTGGTCGACAGCCCCATGATCGGCGGCATGTTGAAGGCCATCGCCGAACCGCCCTCGATCTGCGCTCCCAGCCGCATGATCTTACCGACCAGCTGTTCGGCGGTCAGCTCACGCTCGGCCCAGGGTTCCATGTTGACGAAGATGATACCGCGAGCGGTGTTCACCGAGCTCGCCAGCATGTCGTAGCCGGCCACGGCCGAGGAGTACTGGACGCCGGGGATATTCTCGATTGCCGTGCTCAGCCTGCTCATATAGCCGCGCGTGCGCGCCAGCGATGACGAGTCCGGCATCTGCACCGCCGCCAGCACAATGCCCTGATCCGTCTCGGGAACCAGGGTTGAGGGCGTGCTGCTGTACATCCACCAGGAGCCGGCGAGAACCAGCGCCGACAGCAGCAGGGCCAGGGCCCAGAAGCGCACCAGCAGTTTGACGGCGGCCATGTACGCGGCGCTGACTCCGGCAAACAGCCGGTCGAAGAGGCGCAGCGGCGTGCGTATCGCCCGCTGAAACGCGCTCTCCTTCTGCCGATGCAGCTTGTGCTTGATGAAAATCGCCGACAGCGCCGGCGTGAAGGTCAGCGCCATCAGCGCCGAGAACATCACCGATATCGCAACGGTCAGCGCAAACTGCTGGTAGATCTGTCCGGTAAAGCCGCCAAGGAAGGCCACCGGCACGAACACCGCCGCCATGATCAGCGAGGTGGCGATAATCGGGCCGCCAACCTCCCGCATGGCCTGGGTCGTGGCCTGAAAAACCGAAATCTCGTCGTCCTCGCCGAGCACCCGCTCGACGTTTTCCACCACCAGAATGGCGTCATCCACCACGATGCCGATGGCCAGCACCAGGGCGAACAGGGTCAGCAGATTGATCGAAAAGCCGAACATGTAGAAACCGGCGAAGGTGGCCAGCACCGACACCGGCACCACCGACATGGCGATCACCGTGAAACGCCAGTTCTGCAGGAAGATAAACAGGATGGCGCCGACGATCAGGAAGGCCTCGATGAAGGTGTGCAGCACCGTCTCGACCGATGCACCGATGAACTGCGTGGTGTCGTAGGGCACCACGTGCTCGAGGCCGGGTGGAAAACGCGAGGCCACGTCCTCCATGACGGCCTCGACTTTCCGGGCGGTCTCCAGCGCGTTGGCACCCGGCTGCTGGTTGATGATGATCGGCGTCATGGTGCCGCCGTTGAGCCGCGCCTCGACGCCGTAGAAGGAGGCGCCCAGCTCGATGCGCGCCACGTCCTTGAGGTGCAGCGCCGAACCGTCCGGGTTGGTGCGCAGAAATATCTTGCGGAAGTCGTCGGGGGTGGAAAGTCGCCCGCCGGCGGTGATGGTATAGGTGAAGGCGCGGGGGTCGGACTGCGGGGTTGCCGCCAGGCTGCCCGCCGGCACCTCGGTATTCTGAGCGCGAATGGCCTGCGCCACTTCGGTCGGCGTCAGGTCGTACTGCGCCAGCTTGTCCGGATCCATCCACACGCGCATGGCAAATTCGCCGCCGCCCAGCACCTCAGCCTCGCCCACCCCGGGCACCTGACGCAGCTCGTCGAGGATGTTCAGGGTAGCGTAGTTCTGCATGAAAATGCGGTTATAGTCGCCGCCCGGCGAAATCAGCGAAATCAGCATCAGGATGGAGCTCGAGCGCAGCTCCACCTTCACCCCCTGCGCCTGCACCGCCTCGGGCAGCTGCGACAGCGCGCCCTGCACGCGGTTATTGACGTTGATGGTATTGATATCGCCATCGCTGCCGATATTGAAGGCAACGCTCAGGCTCATCATGCCGTTGTCGGCGCTGGTCGATGTCATGTAGAGCATGTCATCGACCCCGTTGATGGCCTCCGCCAGCGGCGCCGCCACCGTCTGGGCCACGGTCTCGGCGTCGGCGCCGGGGAAGGTGGCGCTGACCGATACGGTCGGTGGCACCACGCTTGGGTACTGCTCGATGGGCAGCACGCGCATGCTCATGACCCCGACAAGCGTCAGGATGATCGCCAGCACCGAGGCAAAGATTGGCCGCTTGATGAAGAAGTTGGAGAAATTCACGATCCGGCGTCCCCTTCGGCCTGTGCGACTTCGGCGGCGGTATTGGCATCAGGCTCGGCGGCAGCCTGCTGGTCCTGGCCCTGCGGGCCGCCTTTCGGCATCAGCGCCTCGGCGTCACCGTCGAAAGGCTGCGGATCGATCAGCGTGCCGGGCTCCAGATCGGCCGGATCGCCAACCACCACCCGATCGCCAGGCTCCAGGCCGTCTTCCAGCAGCTGCCAGGGGCCGGCCAGCTCGCCGAGCTGTACGGTACGCGCGCGCGCCCTGCTCTCTTCATCGAGCACGAACACCTGCGGTCCCATCAGGCCCTGAGTCGTGGCAATCTCAGGCACCGCAATGACGTCAAAGCGCTGCATGCCCACCAGAGACACGCGCACGAACTGGCCGGGGAGCACCTTGGCATCGGGATTGGCGAAGGTCGCCCTGGCCTGAACGGTACTGGTGCCGTCATCGACCCGGGAGCCGAGGAAGTCCAGCTGGCCTACCAGCCGCCCGCCCTGCTCGGGCAGGTTGAGCACGGCCTGAATACGCGCGTCAGGCTGATCGGCAAGCTGACGACGCAGCGCGAAAGCGTCCTTCTGGGGCATCTGGAAGCGCACCTCCAGCGGATCCAGCGGGGTGATGGTGGCAAGCTCGGTGGCAGGATCATTAACAACAAGGTTGCCAATATTCACCTGCGACAGGCTAATCATCCCCGCCACGGGCGCGGTGACCTCGGCATAGTCGAGGTCGATACGCGCCCTGGCCAGCGCCGCCTCGGCCTGGGCCACTGCCGCGCGCGCCACTCCCAGCTCGGCTCGCGCTTGGTCAACCTGCTGTCGACTCACCGAGTTCTGGCTGAGCAAGCGCTCGAAGCGCTCAGCATCGCGCTGGGCGCGCGTCAGTTCGGCGCGGGCGCTGTGCAGATCGGCCTCACGCTGGTTCACCGCCGCCTGATAGACATCCGGCTCAATGGAGTAGAGCAGCTGGCCCACCTCCACCATCTCGCCGGGCTCGAAGTGACGCTGCTCCAGAGTGCCGATAGCGCGCGCCACCAGAACCACCTCATCATCGCTGCGCAGCTTGGCCGGATAGGATTTATCCAGCGGAATATTCTGACGCTGCACCTCCATGACCTTCATCTTGCGCGGCGGCGGCGCCTGGTCCTCGCCGGCCCGCTGCGATGGCGCCTCGTCCTGGCCACAGGCCGCGAGCGCAAGCCCCATGGACAGCACCAGCAGGCCGCTCCGACATCCTCGGATCATCGTTTTCATGCGTATCTACTTTTCTGGGGGACGTTCAAGGCCGCATAGCCTACTCCCATACACTGCTGTATGTAAACCCGGCATGCGCTCCTGGGTGTCGCGCTGTCCTGCCGTGATCAGGCCCCGGGGCGCGGGGGTTCGCCGATATCCATGACCCCGTTATAGCGGCCGCTCTCTTCGGGCAGGATAAAGGTGACGCTGCCCCCGTCGAGGTAGCCATTGATCTGCTGCAGGGCCTCGGCGTCCAGCAGTCCGCTCTGCTGGCGCAGCCTGAGGCGATTGATCACGTAGTCGTAGCGGGCACTGGCATGCTCGGCGACCGCATCGTAGAGATTCTGCTCGGCGTCGAGCACGTCGACAATGTTACGCGTACCGACTTCATAGCCTGCCCGCGTGGCGTCCAGGGCGCTCTGGTTGGACACCACGGCCTGGGCCCGCGCCTCTACCGTGGCCACGTCGTTGCTGACCTGAGTGTAGAGCGAACGCACCTCCTGGATG
>DATHXP010000499.1:0-2241 GCA_035459605.1 Halomonas sp.
GCCAGCGATGATTGACGAAGGGCTGGCCAACGCGGATAGCGTCTTCCTTGATGATCTTGCTGGCGCTGCGCTTGGTGCCGACAAACAGAATCTTGTTGTTGGCCGCGGCCATCTTCTCGACCACATCAACCGCTTCGTTGAGCGCCGGCAGCGTATGCTCGAGGTTGATGATGTGAATCTTGTTGCGCGCACCGAAGATGTACTTGCTCATCTTCGGGTTCCAGTAGCGGGTCTGGTGGCCGAAGTGGGCGCCTGCCTTCAGCAGATCGCGCATATTGACGTGTGACATGGATAGCTCCTGAATATCGGGTTAGGCCTCCACGCACCCCATGGATCCGACTGTCGGCAGGCCGACAGCACCCGGGACCATGTGACGGTGCGTGTGTGTTTTCAAGGCAATGCATTGATGTTGCGAGTTCCAGCGACCTCGCGAGCGATTCGGCGTTCAACGCAAGCGGCCGAAACGGTCGGTGATTTGCAGGAAAGCGCGCAGCTTTATACCATAGATCCACCGCAAGATGAAGCCGAACGGTCGCATCCGGCGCCTTTCGGCGACGCCACTTCTGACCACGAGACTCCATGAACGTACCCATCAAGACGCCCGACGAAATCGTCAAGATGCGCGAGGCAGGCCGTCAGGCCGCCAGCGTGCTCGAAATGATTGCCCCGCATGTAAAAGCCGGCGTCACCACCGGCGAGATCGACCGCCTGTGCCACGATTATATCGTCAACGCCCTTGGCTCGGTGCCAGCCCCGCTCGACTACCACGGCTTTCCCAAGTCGGTATGCACTTCGATCAACCACGTGGTCTGTCACGGCATTCCCGATGATCGTAAAACGCTCAAGAGAGGCGACATCATGAACCTGGACGTCACGGTGAAAACCGCCGCTGGCTACCACGGCGACTCCAGCGTGATGTTCATCATTGGCGAGAGCATTCAGGGCGAGCGGCTGTGCCGCATCACCCAGGAGTGCCTGTATCGCAGCATGGCGCTGGTGCGCCCCGGCGCGCGCCTGTCGGAGCTGGCCCGCGCCATTCAGGAGCACGCCGAGGCCAGCGGCTACTCGGTGGTTCGCGACTTCTGCGGCCACGGCATCGGCGCCGGCTTCCACGAAGACCCGCAGGTGCTGCACTACGACGGCTACACCCCCAAGACCGACCTGGAGCTGGCCGAAGGCATGTGCTTTACCATCGAGCCCATGATCAACGTCGGCGGCCACCAGACCAAGGTGCTGCGCGACGGCTGGACTGCCGTGACCCGGGACAAGAGCCTGACCGCCCAGTGGGAGCATACCCTGCTGGTCACCGCCACCGGCGTGGAGGTGCTCACCGCCCGCAGCGACGAAGACCTCTCCTTCCTCGCTGGCTGACCCGGCTGCCATGCTGCTGCACCACTATCAGTTCCAACCCGACCCGACGCTGTTCGATATCGACGGCTTTCGCAGCGAGCTGGCCGGCAGCCGCTCGCCCATCGCGCCGTTCAAGGCCGCGCTGGCCGAGATCCAGGCGCGGCTCGACGCGCGCTTCCACGCCGGCAGCGACATTCGCGACCTGGTGCGCGGCCGCGCCTGGTGCCTCGACCGCCTGCTCGAGATCGCCTGGCAGCAGCACGACTGGCACGACGACGGCATCGCCCTGCTGGCCGTGGGCGGCTACGGCCGCGGCGAGCTGCACCCGCACTCCGACGTGGACCTGCAGTTCCTGCTCGAACACGACGACGACAGCGCCTATCGCGAACCGCTCAGCGCCTTCATCACCTTCCTGTGGGACATCGGCCTGGAGATCGGCCACAGCGTGCGCTCGCTGGCCGACTGCGAGCGCGAGGCCAGCACCGACGTCACCATCATCACTAACCTGATCGAAACGCGCACCCTGGCCGGCCCCGAGCGCCTGCGCGAGGCCATGCAGGAGCGGCTTTCCACCCGCCGTCTGTGGCCGTCGGGGCCCTTCTTCGAGGCCAAGTGGCAGGAACAGATCGCCCGCCATCGCCGCTTCAACAACTCCGAGTATCACCTTGAACCCAACATCAAGAGCTCCCCCGGCGGGCTGCGCGATATTCAGGTGATCGGCTGGGTGGCCAAGCGCCACTTTGGCACCAGGCACTACTCGCAGCTGGTAGCCGGCGGCTTCATGAACGACGCCGAGCTGCATATTCTCAGCCAGGGCCAGGCCTTCCTGTGGCAGGTGCGCTACGCCCTGCACATGATCGCCGGCCGCGCCGAGGACCGCCTGCTGTTCGA
>DATHXP010000500.1:0-5184 GCA_035459605.1 Halomonas sp.
TGTTTCGCCATCCTCCGAGGTTGCGACATGATCTGCTTATATCGCCGTAAAGCACTGCTGGAGACACGCCCTGTTGCGCACCACCGCTGCTTTACTCATCCGCGCCTGAAGCGTATCGACGATGACATGATCGGGCATATGATTTGCTACCTGCGCCCGTGGAGGACCACCGATGAGCACAACAAGCGAACCCCATCGCCAGCATATTTCCCGCCAGTTCAGTCAAGAGCTGGAGGCATTGAAAACGCACCTGATGACCATGGGCGATCTGGTCGAAAAGCAAGTACAGGATGCAACCCGCTCGCTGCTCGAGGCGGACACGGCGCTGGCTCAGCGGGTGGTAGCCAACGATCGTCGCGTCAATGACATGCAGGTCAAGATCGACGACGAGTGCACCCTGCTGCTGGTACGTCGTCAGCCGGCGGCCTCGGATCTGCGTCTTGTGCTAGCGGTGACTCGCGCCACGTCGGATCTCGAGCGCATCGGCGACGAGGCCGGCAAGATCGCCCGCAACGCGCTGGAGCTGGTCGAGGGCAACTCGGGAAACCGCGGATTTGTCGAGGTGCGGCTCATCAGCGAGCATGTGCGCAGGATGGTCAGCGATTCACTGAGCTCCTTTGCCCGCTTCGATACCGAACTGGCACTAAAGGTGGTGCGTGAAGACGACCATGTCGACAGCGAATACAAGACCGCCATGCGCTCACTCATGACGCTCATGATGGAAGATGTGCGAGCGATCTCGCCGGTGCTGAGCATCATGTGGATGCTGCGCTCGCTGGAGCGCATTGGCGATCATGCCAGCAACCTGGCTGAATACGTGATCTACCTGGTCAAGGGGATGGATGTGCGCCATCAGAATGCTGACGAGGTAGCCTGTAGTATCGGGGCCGAGGATGGTTCCCGGCGGGGCTGAATTATTCGCGCCGCGCGGCTTTCAGTCCTCAGCCACTGTCCCGGTCAACCTGACGCCAATGATGGCTGTTCGGGGCTGGGATGATCCGTCAAGCGGTTCTGAGGATGGGCTCCCCTTCAGTTCGGCCAGGCCTCAGCGCTTGTCTGACTTCACTTCATAGTCGCCTTCCAGCAGCTCGTGGGTGTGGCTAGCGTGCGATGCGTCGCGTCCGGCATGCGGATGGGCGCCGCTGCCGATATCCTGCGCGCTGTCGGCGCGCATCTGCTCCATGCGCTTTTTCATACGGTGACGCACGAAGGGCAGCATGGCCCAGCCGATCAGCAGGAAAAACAGGCCAAGGATGGTGCCGATGATCATCATGACGCCAAAGGCCAGCCAGGTCAGCAGCAGGCGAAAGGCACCGACGCGCTGCGCTGGACGCGCCGGCCGGGCGCGCTCCTGCCACTGGCGGGCGGCCTGCCAGGCGGCTTTGTGCTTGGAATCGCGGTTGGGGTCTCGGGATGAATCCATGAAATTCTCCTGACGAGCGGGTCAATAGCCCACTCTTTGAGTGTCTGACGCTTGGAAAGCATGGCATGCAATTCGTTCCGATGATCTTCTGATCGCACGGCCCGACGCTGGCCGCTTGATCGTCTAGCCCTTATCCTCGGCATTAACGAATCACAAGGATGTCCCATGCATGAGGCAAGCTGCCATGACTGATGCCGGTCGCCGCCGAGGCGCCAGCCCGCGGCCCAGGAAACGCCGCCCGCCGCCAACGCTGTTTGATCGCTGGCTTGATCGAAGCGTTATCCTGTCCGTGTCGGCTGCCCTGGTGGTCGGGGTGACGGCGCTGATCGTGCATCTGATGTATTGATCCTGGTTCGCGCTGGCCCATGGCATGGTGGCGTGCATACGGGGAGGAACCGACAAGCGATGCTGGAATTTCTGCAGGGTGCCTCCTACGGGCTGTTTTTGAGCTGCCTGCCATGGACCCTCGTCGGGCTGATCAATCCTGCGCTGGCGCTGCCCGATAAAAACGCTGGACGCCTGCAGGTGCTGCTACGCTACGCCCTCGCGGTGCCTTTCATCAGCATGCTGATGTGGCTGACCTCGCTGTGGGGCGGCTTCGGTCCCAGCCTTGCCGGCTGGCTTGCCGGCCTCGGGGCGATTGCCCTGGAAATTCCCCTCGAGCGACGCCTTCGCCACTGGCATCGTGAATGGCGGCGCCGGCGGCAGGATGCTCGCCGCCGCAGCCGTCTGCAGCAGGAGCGGGTCCGGCGCGAACAGCAGCGCCGCGAAGCCGGCGTGCTGGAACTGGACCCCGGGCAGCCGCCGCCGGACGCCGATGACATCGTGCTGGCGCTGTGGCGTGTCAAGCGGGCGTTGAACAGCGCCGGACGCGGTGACCTGGCCGAGCAGGTCGACCGGCTCTACAGCCGCTATTGCCACGTGCTCGGCGTATTGAGTGAGCGCTTCAACGAAGGTGAGCTGGCCCACGGTCGGGCTCGACAGCTGGTGAGCGACGTGTGTCACGGCGCCCAGGACAACCTGGAGGCGATGGTCGCCCGGGCGCGCAGCGTGGCAGGCATGGACGTGGCCTATATTCGGCGACGGCTGGGCGAAGATGCGGCACGGCTGTCGGCCACAGAAACCGAGGCGCTGCGCCGGCGTCTGGCTCTGGTGGAGCAGACCGAGCAGTCGCTGCGGCCGCTGCTGGCTCGCCATGAACAGGCGCTGACCGCGCTCGATAACGCCGCCGTGTTACTGGCGCGGCTGGATACCTCGCGCCCGCGCACGGCACAGAGCGCCGAGGCGGCCTGCGGCGAGCTGCGCCGCTTTGTCGAAGGCGCCGAGCGCTATCGTCATCCGCAGCGTTGACCCATACACTGCAAGCTCGAAAAAGGGAGAGCCTCATGACCGACACCTCGCGTCACGACAAGGATCCGCTGTCGCTGCCGCCCATCGAGCGCATCGCCGAGACGCTGGCAGACACGGACAGGCCCGCCAGGCAAGAGCTCGCGTCGGACGCTGAACTGTCGCAGCGCGCCGATGCCTTTGTGCGCGAAGTGCTCAGCGAGGACGAAGATGCTGTCCAACGCCAGCGACGCGCGGTGGATGAGATGGGGCTGGCGCTGCAGCACCAGGCGGCGCGGCAGAGCGAAATGCTCAAGACCCCGCTGCGCCAGCTGGCAAGCCAAGGCGAGGACGGCGGCCCCGTGGCCCAGGCGCTGCAGGAGTTGCGCGGCCGCATGAGCCGTCTGGACCCGCAGCATCACCGGCTGAAGCCAAGGCCGCTGGACCGTCTGCTGCGCCTGCTGCCGGGGTTTACTACCCGGGTGCAGCGCTACTTTCAGCGTTTCGAGACGGCCCAGCAGGCGCTGGATGCGATCATCGCCGAGCTCACCGCCGGGCGCGACAGCCTGCATCGCGACAACATCACGCTCAACGATGATCAGCAGGCCATGCGTCAGACGCTCGACCAGCTGCGGCGCCAGATCGAGCTGGGGCGGCTGATCGATGCGCGCATGTCCCGGGCACTCGGCGAGATCAGCGACGAGCCGCGCCAGCGCTTCGTCGAAGAGGAGCTGCTGTTCCCGCTGCGCCAGCGGGTGCTGGACCTTCAGCAGCAGCGGGCCGTCTGCCAGCAGGGCGTGCTGGCGCTGGAGGTGATTATCCGCAACAACCGCGAGCTGATGCGCGGCGTGGACCGTGCGATCAACGTGACCGTCTCGGCGCTGAGCGTCGCCGCCACCGTGGCGCTGGCGCTGGCCAATCAGCGGCTGGTGCTGGACCGCGTGGAGTCGCTCAATCGCGCCACCAGCGAAACCATCGCCGGCACCGCCCAGTCGCTGCGCCGGCAGGGCGTGGATATCCAGACCCGGGCCGCCTCGGCGAGCCTGGACATGCACGCGCTGGAGCAGGCCTTCGACGAGGTGATGGGCGCCATTGATGACCTGTCGCGCTATCGGCGCGAAGCGCTGCCCCAGCTGGCCGACCAGATCGAGCGCCTGGAAACCCTGTCCGGCCAGGGGCAGCAGGCCATCGAGCGGCTGGAGCGCGGCGTGCAGATGAGCGATGCAGGCGCACCGCCGTCGGCTGGAAAGGAAGAGTGATAGCGGCGATGGACACCAGGCTGCCCGGGGCGCGCGCGCCGCGCCGGGAGATTTTTGGCTGGGCGATGTTCGACTTCGCCAACCAGGCCTATACGCTGCTGATCATCACGGTGGTGTTCGGCGAGCTGTTTACCACGGTCATCGTCGGCGACCGCGGCGACGGTTATCGGCTGGCCAACTTCCTGTGGAGCCTGGCGCTGGCGCTGAGCTTTCTGCTGGTGGTGATCACCGGCCCGCTGTGCGGCGCGATCATGGACTACCAGGCCTCGCGCAAGCGCTTCCTGTTCGCAAGCTACCTGGCGACCATCGCCGCCACTGCGCTTTTGTACTTCGTCACGCCGGGCATGGTGTGGCTGGGCGTGGCGCTGATTGTGGTGTCCAACTACGCCTACTCCATGGGCGAGTCGTTCATCGCCTCGTTTCTGCCCGACCTTGGCCCGCCCGAGTCGCTGGGCAGGATTTCCGGCTTCGGCTGGTCGCTGGGCTACGTGGGCGGCCTGTGTGCGGCAGGCTTCACGCTGCTGGTGCTGGGCGAGACCAGCGCCGAGAACTTCGCGCGCCTGCGCTGGGTTGGGCCGTTCGCGGCGGGCTTCTTCCTGGTGGCGGCGCTGCCCACCTTCGTGTGGCTGCGCGAGCGCGGCACGCCCCAGCCGGCCGCCATGCCGTATCACCGCATTGCTCTCGAGCGCGTCACCACCACGCTGCACGAGCTGCGCCACTTCCGCGACCTGGCCATTTTCCTGCTGTCGCTGCTGTTCTCCATGGCGGGGATCTACATCATCATCGCCTTCGCCTTCATCTACGGCGCCCAGGTGATCGGCTGGGACACGGCCACCCGCAACATCATGTTCATTGTGGTGCAGATCACCGCCGCCGCGGGAGCCATCGGCTTCGGCGCGCTGCAGGACCGGATCGGCACCCGGGTCACCTATCTGCTGACGCTGACGATGTGGGTAGCGGCGATCCTGGCGATCTGGGCCACGCCGCAGCTGACGGCCTGGCTGAATGCGCGGCTCGGCCTGGCCTGGGAGCCTCAGCAGCTGTTTCTGGTGGTGGGTTGTCTGGCCGGGCTCAGCCTCGGCTCGAGCCAGTCCGCCAGTCGCGCCATGGTGGGGCTGTTCTCGCCCCGGCACAAGGCCGCTGAATTTTTCGGTTTCTGGGGCGTAGCCAACAAGC
>DATHXP010000501.1:0-15962 GCA_035459605.1 Halomonas sp.
ACTCAGGTGGCGGTCTCGCCGTGGAAGGATGCGCCCGGCGGCGGCCCGCTGGATATCTGGCTGGAGGCGAAGGGCAATCGCGGCGATGTGCGCTTCGTCGACAGCGCGGTTAACGGTGCCGATAGCGATGCCGCGCCCAGACTGGAGTTTCCGAGGCTGTTCGATGCGCCGCTGGTGCTGGAGCGCGCCAGCGGCCGGGTGCGCTGGATCTACGACGGGCCGCGCAGCTCCGTCAGCGGCCTGAACCTTAAAGTGGGCATGAACGGGGCCAGCGTTGACGGCTCCTTTGGTCTGGTCATTGGCAGTGAAGGCAATCAAGATCGCGGCGGCTTTGGTCTGCGCCTGACGATGGCGGATGTCGATGCCGCCGACCAGCCGCTGACCGGCTGGCTGCCCATGAAGCTGCTGCGTGAAGAAATATCACCCGAGCTTGCCGAGTGGCTGGCTTCCGGCGTTGCGGGGCGCGTGCCCGAAGGTCGGCTGACTCTGCACCTGCCGCTGGACGCCGCGGGCAGCCACGACGCAGACGCGCTGGAGAGCCTGTTCGGGCTCGACCTGCAGGTGCGCGACGCGCGCCTGCCTTTCGCCGCGGACTGGCCGCTGATCGAGGATATTGAAGGCCGGCTGGCGCTGCGCAATGCGACCCTTGATGCCCGCGTCGACAGCGCCCAGAGCCTGGGCGTTGTGCTCACCGACGGCGAGGTGCAGCTGGTGGATAATGTCCTGTCAGTAACGGCTGATCTCGGCGCCGCGCCCGATGCCGTCGCCCGCTATCTGGCCGCCATGCCGGTAGCGGGCATGGCGCTGGCCGGGGACTGGCAGGGCGAGGGGCGCGTGGATGGCCAGCTGGCGCTGAGCCTGCCGCTGGGCAATCCCGAGGCGCTGACCCTGGACGTGGAGACCCAGACGGCCGTAGAGCGGTTGGTTCATGCGCCCAGCGGCGTGACGCTGCGCTCGCTGCGCGGGCCGCTGCGCTGGCAGCAGCGGGGCGACAGCGGCGATCTGCAGGGGCGGCTTGAGGCGCGCCTGCTGGGCGGGTCCGTCACGGCCGACATCGATACGGCCAACGACCGTCTGCAGGCTTCCGGTCGCCTGGCGATAAGCGAGCTGCTGGCCCTGGGCGCGCCGCCTGGCGCCGGCGAGCTGGTATCGGGGCAGCTGCCCTGGCGGGCCAGCGTTGAGCTGGACGGATCAAAGCCCAGGGTGCTGATCGAAAGCGGCCTGGAAGGCGTGGCTATCGCTTTGCCCGCGCCGCTGGGCAAGGCCGCCGAGGCGACGCGGCCGCTTAGCCTGAGCCTGGCGCTTGCCGATGAGCCGAGCCTGACGGGACGCCTGGGCACGGCTCTGGGGCTGAGGTGGCGAGCCGGCGGCGGTGCCGGCGGCCAGGGCCAGGTGTGGCTTAACCGCGCGGCGCCGTCGGCCTGGCCGGGCGAGGCCGGCTGGTCGGTGGCGGCGTACCTGCCGGAGCTGGTGCTTCCCGAATGGGGGCGGGCGCTGACGCCCCTGATGGACAGCCCGGGCGGCGCGCATGTAGGAGCCGGGCTGCGGCATCTGATCTTTGATACCGACTGCCTGCGCGTGTCCGCGCACTGCCTGGGGTCGCTTGCCATCGATGGCCAGCCCCGGGGCGCCGGGTGGCAGCTGGCGCTGGATGGCAGCCTGCTTGTCGGGCAGCTGAGCTATCGCCCCGCTGCCGACATGGCGCTGGATGTTTCGCTGCAGCAGCTGGTGCTGGACGGCCTGATTCCCGAGGCGCCGCAAAGCGGGCAGGGCACCCTGCTTGGCGAGGTCTATGTGCCGCCGGAGCCGGAGCCCATGCCGAACTGGCTGGCAGGCATACCGAACGGGCGGCTGCGGGTGGCCCAGCTGCAGCGCAAAGGCCGTCGCTTCGGCCCGCTGACCGCCTACTGGGCGAGCACCCCCGAGAGCCTGACGGTCAGCCCCGTGGGACTGACTCTGGGTGAAATAACCGCCCACGGCAGCCTGGTGTGGGAAGCCGCCGGCCCCGACGCGAGCCTGGCGCGCGCGCGGGTGGCGCTCGACGGGCGCAATCTGGGCAATGCGCTGTCGCTGCTGGGCGAACAGGTGGCGGTGACCAGCGCCACTACCCGGGTAACCGCCCAGCTGGCCTGGCCGGGGTCGCCCTGGCAGTTTGCCCTGGCGCGCTCGCGGGGCAGCATCGAAGCCGAGCTGCGCGACGGCCGCTTCGTTAATATCGAGTCCCCCTCGGCGCGGGTCATCGGCCTGCTCAACGTCGACAATCTGCTGCGCCGGCTGTCGCTGGACTTCTCTGACGTCACCGGACGCGGCACCGCCTTTGATCGTGTCAGCGGAGCGGCAACGCTGTATGGTGGGGTGCTGGAAACCCGCGGCCCGATCAACATCGAGGGGCCGGCCACCAACTTTGCGCTGGACGGCAGCGTCGACCTGATTAGCCGCCAGCTCGATCAGCAGCTGACGATTACCGTGCCGCTCAGCAGCAATCTGCCGCTGGCGGCGGTCGTTGCCGGCGCGCCCGTGGTGGGCGGCGCGCTGTTTATTGCCGACAAGCTGCTGGGTGATACCATCGATCGGGTGACACAACTCAACTACCGCGTGCGGGGCCCCTGGACCTCGCCGCAGCTATCTCTGGAACGTGCCGAATGACATCAGCGTCAGACTCTCTTCTCGACCAGGCCGCCGCGCTGCTCCTGGCTCCCGGCGGGCTTGATCTTGGCAGCCTGGATACCGGCCTTGGCCGTGCGCTTGGCCCCGGCATCGACTATGCCGATCTCTATTTTCAGCGCAGCTGGCAGGAAGGCTGGATGCTGGAGGACGGCGAGGTCAAGGAGGCCAGCTACAGTATCGACGGCGGCGTCGGCGTGCGGGCCATGGCGGGAGAAAAGACCGGTTTTGCCTATTCCAATCAGATTACCGCAGATGCGCTGGCCGAGACGGGCCGCACCGCCAGCGGCATCGTGCAAAGCGGCAGGCGCCTGGGCAGCGTACCGGTGGCCATGGCCAGCGCCAGCGCGCGCTACGGTGACGAAGACCCGCTGTCGGGGCTGTCCGCCGAGGACAAGGTCGCCATGCTCAAGGAGGCCGACCGCATCGCTCGCGCGGCGGACCCGTCGATCAGCCAGGTCAGCGCCTCGCTGTCCGGCGTCTACGAGGTGGTGCTGGTGCGCTCAAGCGACGGCACCCTGGCGGCGGACGTTCGCCCGCTGGTGCGCTTCAACGTCAGCGTGATCGCGGTGAAAAACGGCCGGCGCGAGCGCGGCAGCGCCGGCGGCGGCGGGCGCTATCCCATGGCCAGGCTGCGCGACGACAGGGTGGCGCGCCGCTACGCCGAGGAGGCCGTGCGCCAGGCGCTGGTCAATCTGGAGGCGGTAGACGCGCCGGCCGGCCAGATGCCGGTGGTGCTGAGCAGCGGCTGGCCGGGCATCCTGCTCCACGAGGCCGTGGGCCACGGGCTGGAAGGCGACTTCAACCGCAAGGGCAGCTCGGCCTTTGCCGGGCGCATGGGCGAGCGCGTCTCGGCCCCCGGCGTCACCGTGGTCGACGACGCCACGCTGGAGGATCGGCGCGGCTCCTTGAGCGTCGACGACGAAGGCACGCCGGGGCAGAGCACCACGCTGATCGAGGACGGTATTCTTACCGGCTACATGCAGGACAAGCTCAATGCGCGGCTGATGGGCATGGCGCCCACCGGCAACGCGCGGCGCGAGTCGTTCGCGCATATGCCGATGCCGCGCATGACCAACACCTACATGCGCGCCGGCCAGGACGACCCGGCGGACATCATCAAGAGCGTGTCGCGCGGGCTCTACGCGGTAAGCTTCGGCGGCGGCCAGGTGGATATCACCTCGGGCAAGTTCGTGTTCTCGGCAAGCGAGGCCTACCTGATCGAGGAGGGCCGCATTACCACGCCGGTCAAGGGCGCCACGCTGATCGGCAACGGCCCCGAGGCGATGAGCCGGGTGTCGATGATCGGCCACGACCTCGAGCTCGATACCGGGGTCGGGGTGTGCGGCAAGGAGGGGCAGAGCGTGCCGGTCGGCGTGGGCCAGCCCACCATCAAGCTCGACGAGCTCACCGTGGGCGGCACCCAGTCGTGACCTGGGCGCCGGCTTATTCCTGCGCCGTTTCGCGCAGCAGCCGGAACAGCCGGCGGGCGTTGGTGGGCGGCCTTTGCTGCTCGCGCTCGCGTCGCGCGTTGCGGATCAGCTGGCGTAGCGCCTGGCGGTCGACGCTGGGATATTCATCGAGCAGCGCCTCGATGGCCGCGTCGCCTTCCTCGATCAGCCGGTCGCGCCAGGCCTCCAGGCGATGAAAGGCGTGATCGCGGCGCAGCTGTTCGCGCTCCATCGCGTCGAACACGGCCTGAATGCCGTCGAGGTCTTCACGGCGCATCAGCTTGCCGACGTACTGCATGTGACGCCGTCGCGCCTCACGGGCGCTGATCCGGCCGCTCTCCTCGATGGCGCGCAGCAGGTCGTCGGAGAGCGGAAAGCGCGCGCGCTCGCTGTCCCGCATGGCGATGAGCCGCTCGCCCAGGGCCTGCAGCGCCTGCATTTCGCGCTTGAGCTGGGATCTGCTGGGCCGCTCGTCGGTCGAAGAGAAGTCGTTCTGGGTCATGCCGTCTGTCCTGCGTGAAAGTGGCCCAGTATAACAGCCCGCGAACGGGCGAGTTTCAGTCATGTTGTAAACCCTGTCGATGGGGTGACCAAGGAGAGTTGCGATGACACAGGCATTCGATGCAGCGGCTCAGCAGGCGCTGCTGGAAACCCGGGCCGAAGCGGCGCTGGCGCTGGCGCGCCGGCTGGGCGCCGATGCCTGCGAGGTGGGCGCCAGCGTCGACCAGGGGGTGGGCGTGAGCGTGCGCGAAGGCGAGGTGGAGTCGGTGGAGATGACCCGCGATCAGGGCATCGCGGTGACCGTCTATGTGGGGCAGCGCAAGGGCTCGGCCTCGTCCACCGACGCCGGCGAGGCGTCGATTCGCGACGCGGTGGAAAAGGCGCTGGCTATCGCCCGCTACACCGGCGAGGACCCGGCGGCGGGCCTGGCCGATGCCGAACTGATGGCGCGCGAGCTGCCGGACCTGAAGGTGCATCACCCCTGGCCCCTGTCCACCGAGCAGGCCATTGAGCTGGCGCTGGCCTGCGAGAGCGCGGGACGCGCCACGGCGGGCATCAAGAGCTCTGACGGCGCCAGCCTGTCCAGCGGCGAAGGCGTGCGGGTCTATGCCAACAGCCACGGCTTCATGGGCGGCCAGCGCGGCAGCCAGCACTCGCTGGCCTGCGTGCTGATCGCCGAGGATGCGGCGGGCATGCAGCGCGACTACGACTACACGACCGCCCGCGATCCGAGCGAGCTGCTCTCGGGCGAAGCGGTTGGGCGCAGTGCGGCAGAGAAGACCCTGGCACGGCTGGGCTCGCAGCGCCCGCCCACCGGCCGCCTGCCGGTGATGTTCGACCCGCGGCTGGCCGCGGGACTGATCGGGCATCTGATGAGCGCACTCGCCGGCGGGGCGCTCTATCGCCAGGCCTCGTTTCTGTGCGATCGGCTCGGCGAGCGCCTGTTTCCCGAGTGGTTCTCGCTGCAGGAGCGGCCCATGCAGGTTGGCGCCATGGCCAGCAGCCCGTTCGACGGCGACGGCGTGCAGACCCGCGACAATGTGTTTATCGACAGGGGCCGTCTGGCCAGCTACATGCTCTCGGCCTACAGCGCGCGGCGCCTGGGGATGCAGACCACGGCCAATGCCGGCGGCGCGCGCAACCTGCGCATCAAGGCGCCGCTTGCCGAGCGCGAGGCGCTGCTGGCGCAGATGGATCGCGGCATTCTGGTCACCGAGCTGATGGGCCAGGGCGTCAATGGGGTGACCGGCGACTACTCGCGCGGTGCGGCCGGCTTCTGGGTCGAGAACGGCCGCATTCAGCACGCGGTGGAAGAGTTCACCATCGCCGGCAACCTGAACGCGATGCTTGCCGGGCTGGTCGGCGTGGGCAGCGATATCGACACCCGCGGCAGCGTTCATAGCGGCAGCTGGCTGATCGATGAGATGACGGTGGCGGGCAGCTGATCTCAGCGCGTCAGGTGTCTTCGTCGAAACGGCTGGCAAACAGGGCTTCCAGCGCGTCCAGCGCTTCGTGCTCGTCTTCCCCGTCAGCCTCTACCAGCAGCTCGGTGCCGCAGGGCGCGGCCAGCATCAGCAGTGACATGATGTTGTCGGCATCGCCCTGACGGTCGCCATGATGCACGGTGACGCGTGCCGTAAAGCGCTGCGAGCACTGCACCAGCCGGGTGGCGGCGCGGGCGTGCAGGCCTCGCTTGTTGACCAGAGTGACCTTGCGAACCGGCACGGCTCACTTAGCCCTGCTGTCGTATTGAGCCGGCTGGGTGTCGTGGAGCCTGTGCTGGATACCCAGTTCACGATGGCGCAGGTGCACGCCGGGGTGCAGGCTGGCCAGCCGGTGGGCCAGCCGCTCGGCCAGATAGACAGAGCGATGCTGGCCGCCGGTGCAGCCGATCGCCACGGTCAGATAGCTGCGCTGGCTGGCCCGGTAGTGGGGCAGCCAGCGTTCGATCCAGGTGAAAATGTCGCGCTGCATGTCGGCGACCACGGCGTGCTCCTCGAGAAACTCGATGACGCAGGCGTCGCGGCCGGTCGAGTCCCTGAGCGCCGGATCCCAGAAGGGATTGGGCAGGCAGCGGACGTCGAAGACAATGTCGGCATCCAGCGGCACGCCGCCCTTGAAGCCGAAGGACTCCAGCGTCAGGGTGAGGTCGTCATCGCCCTGGTCGGTGACCTGCTCGTTGATGCGCCCGCGCAGGTCGTGTACCGACAGGCGCGAGGTGTCGATCACCAGGTCGGCCAGATCGCGGATTTCGCCAAGCGAGGTTTCTTCGCGATCGATGGCCTCGGCCAGGGTCAGCTCACTGTCGCGGGTCAGCGGATGGCGGCGCCGCGTTGCCGAGTAGCGCTCCAGCAGTATGCGCGAGTCGGCGGTGAGGTAGATGATTCGACACTCCACGCCGCGGCTGCGCACGTCGTCGAGCAGGCTCGGGAAACGTTCCAGCGCGTGGGGCAGGTTGCGGGCATCGATGCTGACGGCAACGGAGGTTCGCAGCGACTCTTCGCTGCGCAGCTCATCGACCAGCGGGCCCAGCAGCATGGCGGGCAGATTGTCGATGGCGTAGTAGCCGACGTCTTCCAGGGCCTGCAGCGCGATCGATTTTCCCGACCCGGAGCGGCCACTGATGATCACAAGCTGCATGGGATTCTCCTGTGGGACTACTGTCTGCCGGATTCGGCCGACGAGCGCCGGATGGCCTCTATCAGGAGTCTGTGTAGCTCCTGCTGACTTTTGGCGCGGCGCAGGGCGGCGCGCGTCGGGGCGTCGTTCATGATGCCGGCCACCTGGCCCAGCAGGGCAAGGTGGGCGTCATCGGCTTCTTCCGGCACCAGCAGCACGAACACCAGATCGACCGGCTCGCCGTCCACAGCGTCGAAATCCACCGGCTCGGCCAGCCTGAGAAAGCTGGCGGTGGGTTCCTTGCAGTGGGGGCTGCGGGCGTGGGGAATGGCCACGCCTTGCCCTATGCCGGTGCTGCCCAGCCGCTCGCGTGCAATCAGCCGGCTGAAAACCTCCTGGCTGTCGAGGCTGGGCGTGTTCTGGGCAATAAAGGTGCTGAAGAACTCCAGCACGCGTTTTTTGCTCCCTCCGGGCACCGCAAACAGCGTGCGCTCGGGAGGAAGGATGGCGTCAAGGCTCATGGTGGCTCAGCGGGCGCCTGCAGCGCCCTGGGCGCGCTCTTGGGTCTTTTCCTTATGCTTGACGAGCTGACGGTCCAGCCTGTCGGCCAGCGCGTCAATGGCCGCATACATGTCGGTATCGGTTGCCTCGGCGTGGATATCGGCGCCGGCGGCGTAAAGAGTGCAGCTTGCCTGCTGACGCTCCTTTTCCACGGATAGCGTGACCTGCACGTTGGTGATGTTGTCGTAATGGCGCTCGAGCCGCGCCAGTTTTTCCTGGACATAGCCACGCAGGGCATCGGTCAGCTCCATCTGGTGCCCGGTAATATTCACTTGCATGACGCGCTCCTTGATACGTGGGTGGAAGGGTGATTGTAACCCTTTTTCCTGGCCAGCAAACCCCCTGCGCCAGCGCCGGAGAGAAAGGCGCTTTAGACCTTATTAACCCGGCAAGCATTTATGTCGGGTTAATAGCGGTACAGGGATGTGCCGCCGCCGGTCGCTAGACCGGCGCGAGCCAGCGCAACACCAGCAACACCAGCAGATTCACATATCTGCGCCCGTGTTGCGCTGGCGATAATCAAAGAGGTCAGGATGACCTATTTGATTGCCGAATTAATAGCGCAGCCGTCTGCGCTGGCTTGATGACGGAATGTTCATGGCCTCGCGGTACTTGGCCACGGTGCGCCGTGCGACGCTGATATCGGCTGTGGCCAGCAGCTCGGCCAGCCGGCTGTCCGAGAGCGGCTTGCCGGCAGGCTCATCCTCGATCAGCTTGCGAATTCTGGCGCGGATGGCGGTGCTCGAGTGGGCATCATCCCCGCCGCCGACGTGGCTGGAAAAGAAATACTTGAGCTCAAATACCCCGCGCGGCGTGTGGATGAATTTCTGGGTGGTCACCCGCGAAATGGTCGATTCGTGCATCTCCACCTGCTCGGCAATACTGGCCAGCACCAGCGGTTTCATCGCCTCTTCGCCGCGAGTGAGAAAGTCCTGCTGGTGCGCCATGATGGCCCGACCGACCTTGAGCAGGGTGTCGTTGCGGCTGTGCAGGCTGTTGATCAGCCAGCGCGCTTCGCTGAGGTGGTCCTTGAGAAACTGGTTGTCCGCGCTGCGGTCGGCGCGGCGAATCATGGCGGCGTAGTCGGGCTGAATGCGCAGCCTCGGCGTTGCCTCGGGGTTCAGCTCGACGCGCCAGCCGCGCGGCGTGTGTCGAACGATCAGGTCCGGCGTGACGTAAGCGCTGTCGTCGCTGTCGTAGGCGCTGCCGGGGCGCGGATCCAGACGGCGAATCAGGGCAATGGTCGCCTCCAGCTCGTCCTCGTTCAGGCTCAGGCGGCGCATCAGCAGCCTGTCGTCGCGGTTGGCCAGCGCTTCAAGAAACTGGCGGGCCAGTCGCGAGGCCTGGGCGCGCCAGGGGGTGTCCCGGGGCAGGGCGTCAAGCTGCAGCGCCAGACACTCGCCGAGGCTGCGGGCCATGACGCCGGTGGGTTCGAACTGCTGCAGGCGCGCGAGCACGGCCTCGATCTCCTGGTCGGCCAGGTCGTTCAGGCCCTGAGCGCGCAGGCCGCTGCCAATCTCGGCAAGCGACAGGGTCAGGTAGCCGTCGGTATTGACCGCATCGATCAGACTCTCGGCAATTTGCTGCTCGCGAGCCCCCAGGTCCTGCTGCAGATTGAGCTGCCAGCTCAGTCGGTCTCTCAGGCTTTGAACGCTGCCGTGGCGCTCGAAGTCGGGACCTTCGGTGCTGCCGCCGCCGCTGCCGCTGCCGCTGAATGCAGCGTCCGGAAAGGTGTCGGACCAGTCGCTGTCCACGCTGAGCTGGTCGGGAATCTCGCTGGCCCAGTCGTCGTCGGGCGTCTCGCGCACGGCGATCTCGCCGAAATCATCTTCTTGCTCCAGCAGGGGGTTGGCGTCGAGCGCCTGCTGAATCTCCTGGTGCAGATCCAGCGTGGAGAGCTGCAGCAGGGCGATGGCCTGCTGCAGCTGGGGCGTCATGGTTAGCTGAGTGCCAATCTTGAGCTGCAGAGAGGGTTTCATTGCCATGGCAGGGTTGCTCGCGTCCGGTATAGAGGTTGTCTACCACCCTAGAGGCTGCCGGCCCGGCGTGCAACGCTTGGCATAGCAAAAACTGTGCCAAGCGTTGCTGTTAAACGCTAAGTTCAACGCTTGCAGACGTTTATTCAGGGTTTTCCTAGAGACGGAAGTCCTGGCCCAAGTAGACGTCGCGCACCTGCTGATTGGCCAGAATGGCCTGGGTGTCACCCTGGGCGATGATCTGGCCGTCGCCGACAATATAGGCGCTGTCGCAGATATCCAGCGTTTCGCGCACGTTGTGGTCGGTGATCAGCACGCCAATGTTGCGCGCCTTGAGCTGGCGAATGATGCCCTTGATATCGCTGACCGAGATCGGGTCGACGCCGGCGAAGGGTTCGTCGAGCAGGATGAAGGCGGGCTCGGTGGCCAGCGCCCGGGCAATTTCCACGCGCCGCCGCTCGCCGCCGGACAGGCTCATGCCGAGGTTGTCGCGGATATGCGCAATATTGAAGTCCTCGAGCAGCTGCTCGAGACGCGCGCGGCGCTGCTGGCGGTCCAGATCCCTGCGCGTTTCGAGAATGGCCATGATGTTGTCGGCCACCGACAGCTTGCGAAAGATCGAGGCCTCCTGGGGCAGGTAGCCGATGCCGGCCCGGGCGCGCTCGTGCATGGCGGCGCCAGACAGGTCCAGGTCGTCGATGGCCACGCGCCCGGCGTCGGCCTTGACCAGTCCGACGATCATGTAGAACGAGGTGGTCTTGCCGGCGCCGTTGGGGCCGAGAAGGCCGACGATATGCCCCTGCTGGATACGCAGGCTGATGTCGTGGACGACCCGGCGGCGCTTGTAGCTCTTGGCCAGGTTTTCGGCGATCAGGGTTTTCACTGGCTGCTCTGCTGTTCGGGTTCGAGGGTCATGCGCACGCGCTGGCTGCCCTCGACGCCCTCGGCAGAGGAGCGCGCCTGCACCACGCGGCGGTCGAGGAAGTACTCGAGGTAGCCGCCGTCGAAGGTGTCGTTGCCCTGATGCAGCTCGGCCTGGTCGATCAGCTCCACGCGGCGCTCGGACACGTGGTAGATAATCTTACGCCCCCAGCCCTTCATCAGCTTTTCTTCGGGGGAAGGCTGTTGTTCGATGTAGGCGCGCTCGCCCGTGGCCACGGCGCGGCTCAGCTGGCCCTCGGCATTGCGATAGAGCTCCACGCGGTCGCCGTTGAGTTTCATGCTGCCCTGGCGGATGCGCACGTCGCCCTGATAGACGGCGCTGCCGGCGCGGTTGTCCAGATCAAAGCGGTCCGCTTCTACCCGTATCGGCGCGCTGGCGTCGCTTTCGAGCGCCAGGGCGGCGGTGAACGGCAGCAGCGTCAGGACCAGCAGGCCGGCCAGCGTGCGGCAAGAGAACAGTCGGGTCATGGCGCTGAGGTCTCCGGTGTGGCGGGTGGATGATAGCCGCGCACAGTGCCGGTCAGGGTGGCGCGGTCGTCATTGAGCCAGGCGTCGAAGCGCTGCCCGGTCATGCGCTGAGGCGGCTGGCGCAGGACCGAGTAGTCGTCGCTCCAGGCGTGGCCGGTGTTGCCGTCATAGTGAAGCGTGTCGGTGTCGAGCTGCCAGCGCTCCTCGGGAGCAAACAGGCGCGCCTGCCCCTCCAGAGTCAGCAGGTCTCGCCTGCTCGACAGCCTTCCCGTCAGCGCCGTGGCAACCCAGCGCCGCTGGTCATCATCGATGAGCTGCGCCACGGGACGTTCAAGCCGCGTGATGTCGTCAGGCGTGTTGACCAGGCGGGGCGTTTCGACGCGCTGATAGGCGCGCCCGCTGCTGTCGAAGCGGGTCAGCTGGGCGCCTTCGATGACATAGTTTGGCACATCGTCTCCGTCGCTGGGCGCCGGGCCGGGAAGCAGGGCATCGCGAGGGTCGAGCAGGGTCAGCGCCACCCCCAGCGCCAGCAGCAGCAGGGCCAGCGCGCTGCGAAATCCCGGGCGCGGCAGGCGCACGCCGATCAGCCCCGCGCCGCAAGATAGCTGCCGAGCAGGGCGTCCCAGTGGCCCTGGGCGCGCAGCAGGGTGTCGCAGATCTCGCGAACCGCGCCCTGGCCGCCGGCCCGCCGGGTCACCCAGTCGGCGTGCTGCTGAATGTAGTCCGGCGCGTTGGGGACGCTGATGCCGACGCCGCTGTGCTGCATCGCCGCCAGGTCCGGCATGTCATCGCCGCAGTAGGCAACCTGATCAAGAGGGATATCGAGCTGCTGACACAGCTCGCGCAGCACCGGCAGCTTTCGCTCGACGCCCTGGAAGAGGTGCTTGATGCCCAGAGCGGCGGCGCGACGCGTCACCATCGGGGAGCTGCGGCCGGTGATCAGGGCCACCTCGATGCCGAAGCGCTTGGCCAGCTTGAGGCCGTGGCCGTCGAGCACGCTAAAGGCCTTGGTCTCGACGCCTTCGCTGTCAAAGTAGAGCTGGCCGTCGCTGAGCACGCCGTCGACATCCAGCGCCAGCAGGCGCACCTGGCGCAAAGGTTCCATCAGCTGCGGGCCCAGGGGGCGGAACTCGTGGTGCATGGCATTCCTCGGAGTGTCGGTGTCGTTGAGTTAGATGAGTTAGATGACGCCGCTGCTGAGCAGGCTGTGCATGTGCAGGGCGCCCACCGGACGCCCCTGGTCATCCACCACGGCCAGCGCCGTGATGCGGTTGTCTTCCATGATGCGCACGGCCTCGGCGGCCAGCATGTCCGGCGCGACGCGCAGGCCCGGCGTGGTCATGACCTCGTCGACGATCAGGCCGGACAGGTCGCTGTACTGATCCAGGGTGCGGCGCAGATCGCCGTCGGTATAGACCCCGGCGAGGGTGCCGTCGGGGGCCGTCACGCAGGTGAAGCCCAGCCCCTGGCGGGTGGTTTCAAGCAGCGTCTCGCGCAGCGAGCTGCCAAGCGCGACCTGCGGCAGGCGGCTGCCGCTGTGCATCAAATCCGACACCCGCAGCAGCAGCCGCTTGCCCAGGCTGCCGCCGGGGTGCGAAAGGGCAAAGTCTTCGGCGGTGAAGCCGCGCGCCTCGAGCAGGGCAACGGCCAGCGCGTCGCCCATGGCCAGCGCCGCCGTGGTTGACGAGGTCGGGGCCAGGTCCAGCGGGCAGGCTTCGCGCTCGACGCCGACGTGAAGGTGGGCGTCGGCATGGCGGGCGAGCGCGGAGTTCGGGCGCCCCGTCATGCTGATCAAGGGGGTGCCCATGCGCTTGAGCAGCGGCAGCAGAGCGGTGACTTCGGCGGTTTCGCCTGAGTTGGACAGGGCCAGCACCACGTCGCCCCGGGTCACCATGCCAAGATCGCCGTGGCTGGCTTCGCCGGGATGCACGAAGAACGCGGGCGTGCCGGTGCTGGCCAAGGTCGCTGCAACCTTGCCGGCGATATGGCCCGACTTGCCCATGCCGGTGACAATCACGCGCCCGTGGCAGGAAAGCACCAGGTGGCAGGCGCGCTCGAAGTGGTCGTCGAGCCGCTCCACCAGGGCGGCAATGGCCTGGGACTCCAGCCTCAGCGTGCGCGCGGCGCTCGCGCGAAGATCAGGCATGACCGGGTGCGTATCGTTTGTCATCTATCGTCTGTCATCGCAAAGCTGGCTCAGAGTGGTGGCGAGTCCGGTGAACACGGGCGCCGGGCCCGGTTCGGTCAGCGGCGCTGCGCGCGCCGAGGAAAACCAGTATTGAAACCCGCGGTCGACACGGGTGCAAGTCGACAGCGCTGGCGCCGGCGAAGTGAGTTAGGATACGATGTTCGATAATTGTTTCAGGGGCCGAACGGATGGGCGAAAAGCCGTTTATCCAGATTGAGAAGCTGCGTTTTTCGCGCGCAGAGTCGGAGATCTTCCAGGGCATGGACATGGCGATCCCCAGGGGCGCCATCACCGCCATCATGGGCCCCAGCGGCTGTGGAAAGACGACGCTGCTCAAGCTGATCGGCGGGCAGCTCACGCCCGATGCCGGGCGCGTGGTGATCGACGGTCAGGAAGTGCACGCGCTGTCGCGCAGGTCTCTGTTCCGGCTGCGGCGGCGCATGGGCATGCTGTTCCAGAGCGGGGCGCTGTTTTCCGATCTCAGCGTGTTCGAGAACGTGGCGTTTCCGCTGCGGGTACATACCGACCTGCCGGAGTCCATGGTGCGCGACCTGGTGCTGATGAAGCTGGAAGCGGTGGGGCTGCGCGGGGCGCGCTCGCTGATGCCGGCGGAGCTTTCCGGCGGCATGGCGCGGCGTGTGGCGCTGGCCCGGGCGATTGCCCTGGACCCCGAGCTGATTCTGTATGACGAGCCCTTCGTGGGGCAGGACCCGATCTCCATGGGCGTTCTGGTGCAGCTGATCAAGCGTATCAATCAGGCGCTGGGCCTGACGGCGGTGGTGGTTTCCCACGACATCAAGGAAGTGCTGTCCATTGCCGACTATGTCTACGTGATTGCCGACGGCGGCGTGATGGGACACGGCACGCCCCAGGCGCTAAGCAGCGAGGATAATCCCCGGGTGCGCCAGTTCATTCACGGCGAGCCGGACGGGCCGGTGCCGTTTCACTATCCGGCGAAAGGCTTTCATGCCGATCTGCTGGATATGGAGGGTGCGCGATGATCGCCTGGATAGCCCGGCTCGGGCGCGCCACCCTGAACGGCGTGGAGGCGCTAGGGATGGCGGGTATCTTCCTGTTTCAATCCGCGCTTGGCTTTCCGAACCGCGAGGGTCTGCGCCTGTGGCTGCGGCAGATGCACTTTGTCGGCGTGATGTCGCTGGCCATCGTGCTGGTGTCGGGGCTGTTCATCGGCATGGTGCTGGCGCTGCAGGGCTACACCATCCTGGTCGATTTCGGCGCCGAGGATGCGCTGGGGCAGATGGTGGCGCTGTCGCTGCTGCGCGAGCTGGCGCCGGTGGTGGCGGCGCTGCTGTTTGCCGGGCGTGCCGGCTCGGCGCTGACCGCCGAGATCGGGTTGATGAAGGCCACCGAGCAGCTGTCCAGCATGGAGATGATCGGCGTCGATCCGCTGCGCCGGGTCGTGGCGCCGCGGCTGTGGGCCGGCTTCGTTTCGCTGCCGCTGTTGACCATTGGCTTTAGCGTGGTCGGCGTCTGGGGAGGACTGCTGGTCGGCGTGGAGTGGCTGGGCGTGTTCGAGGGCTCCTACTGGGGCAATATGCAGGCCAGCGTGAGCTTTATCGACGATGTGGGCAACGGGCTGGTCAAGAGCCTGGTGTTTGCCCTGGTGGTGACCTGGATCGCGGTCTTTCAAGGCTACGCGCTGATTCCTACTTCTGAAGGAATATCGCGCGCCACGACGCGCACCGTGGTCTATTCGTCGCTGGCGGTGCTGGGTCTGGATTTCATTCTTACCGCGGTAATGTTTGGAGACTTTGTCTGATGGTCGGAGGCCTGCAATGAAACGCAGTAAGTTCATGGAGCTGGGGGTGGGCCTGTTCATGCTGGCCGGCTTCCTCGGGCTGGTGTTTCTCGGCCTCCGCGTCAGCGGGCTCAGCCTGGAGGCGCCCACGGGGGTGTTTCACCTGGAGGCCAACTTCGCCAATACGGGCGGACTCAAGCCGCGCTCGCGGGTGACCATGGCGGGGGTCACCGTCGGCCGGGTGGAGAGCATCGAGCTGGATCCCGAATGGTACGACGCCCGGGTGATGCTGAGCATCGACTCCGGCCTGGAAGGGAAGCTGCCCGAGGACACTACGGCGGCCATTCTGACCTCGGGCCTGCTGGGCGAGCAATATATCAGCCTGTCGGTGGGCGGTGCGCCAGAGATGCTGTCGGACGGCGATCGCCTGCGCGATACCCAGTCGGCGCTGGTGCTGGAGGAGCTCATCCAGCAGTTTATTTCCAACGCTATTGAGGACTGATAATCATGATGCCATCTTCTCCGTTTGGTCGTTTTCATGCGGCGCTGCAGCTTTCGCTACAGTCGTTGCTGCTGTTGTTTCTGACGGCGCTGCCGGCGCTTGCGCAGAACATCAGCCCGGAACAGATGATCCGCGACAGCGTGGATGAGCTGATGGGTCGGATCGAAGGGCGCGAGGACTACTTTGCCGAAAATATCGATGAGTTGAAGGCGGTTGTCGATGACAGCCTCGCCGACGTGGCCGACTTTCGCTATATCGGCGCCAGCGTGATGGGGCGCTACTTTTCCAATGCCACGCCGCAGCAGCGCTCGCGCTTTGTGAATACCTTTCG
>DATHXP010000502.1:0-4362 GCA_035459605.1 Halomonas sp.
CAGCAGCTGCCCGGTCGAGGTCTCGGCGCGCTCCGCGGCCGGCACGGCCGGGCCATAGCTGGGTTTGATAAAGCAGATGATCAGTACGTAGAGCGCGTACATGGTGCCCAGCATCACCCCGGGTACCAGGGCGCCGGCGAACAGCGCGCCCACCGAGACCGGCGAGTAGCTGGCCATCAGGATCAGCATGATGCTGGGCGGGATCAGGATGCCCAGGCAGCCGCTGGCCATGATCACCCCGGTACTCAGCTCCTTGTTGTAGGAGTACTTCAGCATCGGCACCAGGGCGATCATGCCCATCACCGCGATGGAGGCGCCGACGATGCCGGTGGTGGCTGCCAGCAGTACCGAGACGATGACCACGGTGAGTGCCAGGCCGCCGCGCAGGTTGGCCAGCAGCAGACGCATGGTGTCGAACATCTTCTCGGTGACGCCGGAGTCATTGAGGAAGCGTGCCATAAGCACGAACAGCGGGATGGCCACCAGGACATAGTTGTCCATGGAGTTGCCATAGATGTTGTTGATCAGGATGCCCAGGGTCTTGGCACCGGGACCGAGCCAGGCGCCGAGCACGGCCACGCCGCCCAGCACGAAGGCCAGCGGATGGCCCATGAACAGGCCGATCAGCAGGCCGCTGAACATGAACAGGGTGAGCATCTCGGGGCTCATGCGGCGGTCTCCTTGCGCAGTTCACCGAAGGCGCGGATGACGATGGCCACCGCCTGGAGCAGCAGCAGCACGGCGGCCACCACGATCACGGCCTTCACCGGGTAGACCGGGATGGACATCATGCCGTAGGTGGTCTCGCCGCGGCTGAAGGAGCGCTCGAAGAAGGCCCAGCCGAAGGTCAGCAGCATCCAGATGAAGGGCACGAAGAAGAGCAGGTAGCCGAGGATTTCCAGCACCGCCTGCTTGCGGCGGGAGAGCAGGCGCTTGAGCACGTCGACCTCGACGTGGGCGTGATGGCGCAGGCCGAAGGCGGCCATCAGCATGAAATGGGCGCCGAACAGCATCTTGGTGACATCGAAGGCCCAGTCGCTGGGACGTCCGATGAAGAAGCGGGCAGCGATATCATAGATCACGATCAGCGTGATCACGGCAAGAAGCGGGGCGATCAGGCGTCCGAACCCCTCGTTGAGGGCATCGATGGCCCTGGCAATGGCGTTCATGGTGAGGCTCTCGGAAACAGGCGAATCAGACGAAAGGCGGCGCCAGGGGCGCCGCAGGGGAGCCGGGCCCCGAGGGCCCGGCGGTTTTCCCGATTACTGGTTCATGCAGGCCTCGAGCTCCTCCAGGGACGGCAGGTTGTCCATGGTGCGGCTCATGTTGAAGGGCACGGTCACGTCACGCCAGTTGGCGTAGTGCTCCAGGTAGCTGACCATGGAGTGGTAGACCTTGGCATGCATCGGGTCCTCGCAGGCGCCCTGCAGGATCACCTCGTTGGTGACCTCCTGGATGCGGGCCAGGTCTTCCTCGGACAGCTGGTTGATGGTCATGCCCTCGTCCTTGAACTTGACGGTGGCCTCGGTGGAGCCGCGCTCGGACCAGGCCAGCGACCAGGTCATGGTGGCCTCGGCGGCGATCTTCAGTTTCTCCTGGGTCTCTTCGGAGAGGGCATCCCAGGCGTCCTTGTTGATCATCACGCCGAACACGCTGGCGGACTGGTGCCAGCCCGGGGTGGACCAGTAGTCGGCAACCTCGCCGAAGCCGGCCTTGTAGTCGACCCCCGGGGTGGAGAACTCACCGGCGTCGATCACGCCGCGCTCGATGGCCTGGTAGACCTCGCCGCCGGCCAGGGTGACCTGCGAACCACCCAGCTTCTCGAGCACGCGACCCTGGTCGCGGCCGGAGAGGCGCAGGCGCTTGCCCTCGAGGTCGGCGATGCTCTCGATGGGCGTGCCGCCCATGAAGCCGGACTCGTTGTTGGTGATGCCGTAGGGCAGGTAGACCATGTCGTACTCGCCGTAGACCTCCTGGTAGAGGTCCCAGCCGCCCCACTGGTTGATCCAGTTGAGGTAATCCACGCCGTTGAAGAGGCTGGTGGTGGTGGCCAGCGGCGAGAAGGCCGGGCTCAGGCCGGCCCAGTAGCCGGGCCAGTCGCCGGCTGCCTCGATGGCGCCGGTCTGGGTGGCGTCGAACACCTCGGTGCCGGGCATCAGGGTGCCGCCGGCGCGGAAGTCGATGGTCAGTTCGTCGCCGGCCAGCTTGTTGACCAGCTCCACCCAGTGGCGGTCGATCTGGATCAGGTCCAGGTTGTCCGGCCAGGTGGTGGTCATGGTCCATTTTTCCTGGGCCATGGCGGTGGTACTCAGGGCGGCCATGGCAATGCCGGCGGCTAGAGTCGTCATTGTGAATGGTGACTTCTTCATGCGCTGCTCCATCGAATATCGTTATCGTTAGGGTATAGCGTGAGTCGTGAAGACCAGAAACACGCTAGCATGCTCGCTGCGTGAGTTCCGAGGCGGGTCAATCACGCAAGCATGGCCAAGCCTGATGCTGTGCACAGAGGTTATCATATGGATGAAAATTCATGTAAATCAAGTGAATAAATAGTTTGTTTGAAGGCGTCGAGACTCGGCTGGAGCAGAGATGTGCGTGGAATCCTTCCCGAGACTTAGACTAAAGTGCAGCCACAGAGGATGCGAGCGATGTCGTCACCCGCTCTGGAAAAGCTTGCTGACGCCCGCCAGCGGCTGCTGGCGCGGCGCTGGCGCGGGCTGGTGTGGCTGGTCGGCGACGCCGAAGATTGCCGTAGTCGCGCGCTGGCGCTGTGGCAGGCGCTCGCCCCCGAAGCGCCGCTGTGGGTTGGCGGAACAGGAAATAGCGGGGCCGGGGATGAGTTGGTACCCTCCGTGGCAGCTCGCCATACGCTACCCATGAGCAAGGCGCGCCAGCTGCTGGGCGCCGAGCGCGACCTGGTCGTAATGGACGCCGTCTCGCGGGGAGCCGGCTTTGACCCCGACGCCTTTGGCGCGCTGTCCGGCAGCCTGCGCGCCGGCGGGCTGCTGGTACTGATGACGCCCGCGGAGTGGGGAGCCGCGCCGGACGCCGACTATGCGCGGCTGGCCGCGCACCCCTGGCGACCCGAGGCGCTGACGTCACACTACCTGGCGCGGCTGGCGCGCCTGCTGACGACTTCGCCGCAGGTCATCGTCTGGCCGCCGCAATCGTCTCCCGACGTTCCCGTCTGGCCCACTACCGGCCCCGCCGCTGCGCCGCCCGACGACGCCGACTGCGTGACTCAGGACCAGGCCGAGGCGGTGGCCGGGCTGGTGTCGCTGCGCCGCCGCCGCCCGCTGGTGATCACCGCCGATCGCGGGCGCGGCAAGAGCACGGCGCTGGGCATTGCCTGCGCCAGGCGTCTGGCGCGGGGCGATCGAGAAATAGTCGTCACCGCGCCGCGCGTCAGCGCCGTGGAGCCGCTGTTCGAGCGCCTGGCGGCGCTGCGTCCGGACGGCGAGCGGCGGGGACTGGCGTTTCATGTGCATGGCGGCGCGGTGCGCTTTATCGCACCGGACGCGCTGAGCGAGCGGGTCGCGCGCGGCGAGGCCGGCGGTGCCGGCCAGTGCCTGCTGGTAGACGAGGCGGCGGCGATTCCCGCCGCCCTGCTGGGGCAGTGGCTGGCGGCCTTTCCGCGCCTGGCGTTCGCCACCACCGTGCACGGCTACGAAGGGAGCGGGCGCGGCTTTGCGCTGCGCTTTCGCCAGCGTCTGGAGCAGCACACGCCGGACTGGCGCGCCATCCGGCTGCGCCAGCCGATTCGCTGGGCGGCGGGTGATCCGCTGGAAGCGCTGACCACCCAGCTGCTGATGCTGGACGCCGAGCCCGCCGCGCCCGGCGGCGGCCCCCTGCGCCGGGTCGAGCTGCCGGCGGCCGAGCTTGCCGGCGACGAGCCGCGCCTGCGAGCCCTTTTCGGCCTGCTGGTGCAGGCCCACTACCGCACCGCGCCAAGCGATCTGCGCCGGCTGCTGGACGCCCCCGATACGCGGCGGGTGGCGCTGGAAGACGATAGCGGCCCCCAGGCGGTGATGATCGTTGCCGACGAGGGCGGCTTTTCAAACGCGCTTGCCGAGCGCGTGGCGCGCGGCGAGCGGCGCCTGCGCGGCCCTCTCCGCGCCCGAAAAGTCCGCGCGTGCTGGGCATCGCCATTCCATCGCCGCTGCGCCGCCTGTTCGACTACCGGCCCTGTTCGCAAGCCCCCGAACACGGCTGGCAGCCTGGACTGCGCGTGCGCGTCTCGTTTGGCAGCCGCCAGGTGGTGGGCATTGTCATCGAATGCCGCGACCGCAGCGAGCTGCCCAGCGCCAGGCTCAAGGCGGTGGAAGAGTGCCTGGATGACCGCCCGCTCCCGGCGGACTGGCT
>DATHXP010000503.1:0-2104 GCA_035459605.1 Halomonas sp.
GTACTCTCAAAAATGTGATCCGCGCTACTGGCGTTGGCCTCCACTCCGGCAAGAAAGTCCACCTGGCGCTGCGGCCGGCACCGGTCAATACCGGTATCGTCTTCGTTCGCACCGATCTCGATCCGGAAGTCCATATTCCGGCCCGTGCCAGCAACGTGACCGATACCATGCTGTGTACCGCGCTTTCCCGGGGCGACGTCAAGGTCGCCACGGTGGAGCACCTGATGTCCGCGCTCGCCGGGCTGGGCATCGACAACGCCTATGTCGACGTGAGCGCCCCCGAGGTGCCGATTATGGACGGCAGCGCCGGGCCTTTCGTGTTCCTGATTCAGTCGGCCGGCATCGCCGAGCAGAATGCGGCCAAGAAGTTTATTCGCATCAAGCGCGAGGTGGCGGTTCGAGACGGCGACAAGGAGGCCGTGTTTCTGCCGTATCGGGGCTTCAAGGTGTCTTTTGCCATCGACTTCGATCACCCGGTGTTCGAGCGGCAAAAGCAGGTGGCCAGCGTGGATTTCTCGACCACCTCTTTTGTCAAGGAGGTCTCCCGGGCGCGCACCTTTGGCTTCATGCGCGACCTCGAGCATTTGCGCGCCAACAACCTGGCGCTGGGCGGCAGCCTGGACAACGCCATCGTGGTGGATGAATACCGCATCGTGAACGAGGGTGGGCTGCGCTACGAGGACGAGTTCGTCAAGCACAAGGTTCTCGATGCCATCGGCGATCTGTACCAGCTGGGGCACAGCCTGATCGGCGAGTTTCGCGGGGTCAAGTCGGGCCATGCGCTGAACAATCAGCTGTGCCGCGCCCTGCTCGAGCAGCCGGACGCCTTCGAGATCGTGACCTTCGTGGAAGACGCCGAGGAAGTGCCGATTTCCTATGCGGTATCGGCCATGGCCTGAGTGGTTACCAAGCGATCAAATCCTGAAACACGGACGCCGCCCTTGCCGGGCGGCGTCCGTGTTTCATTTTTCGCGGGTGCTTTCCGCGTGGGAGGCGAGGCGCCGCAGGGCGTCGCGCAGCCCCGGGTCTTTCACGTCGTCAGCGCAGCTGGACAGCTCGTCGGCGGCCTCGGCGGGCAGGTGGCGCGGCTGGTGAGGCGGGGTTGTGGGGGGGCGTACCGGCCGCACCTTGAGCTCGAAGCCGGTGATGGCCTCAAATCCGGGGTACTGCCTGACCAGCTCGAGAAGGCGGGGCTGTTCATAGCGCAAGCGGGTCAGCCAGACGGCGCGATCGGTGATCAAGGTCAGTCGCCCCCGATGAAAGCCGCCCACGAACAGGTGGTCGGCAAGCTCGCTCGGCAGCTGCCGGCGCAGATAGCGCTGCACGCCTTCGATCAGCCGGGCCGTGCGTATCAGGGGGGCCAGCTGGCCAGTGCCCAGCAGTCGGCTCATGGGCTGGGCGCGGAACCGCTTAACCTTTATACTCATGGGCTTGTCAATCTGGGGCATGATGGCTCCGGCGAATCATTGTCGTCCTGCCGCCATCCGGCAGGGCGCCGCAAGAGTACGAGACTAGCATGCATGTAAGTGGCCCAACAGCATGGCTCAGCTGAACGCGGAGTGCGCGCTGGCGCTGACCGGCACATCGCGCCGGGCCAGCCGCTGGTGGCTTGCCGGGCTGCTGGTGACCTGCCTGCTGCCGGCGAGTCTGGCCCAGGCGGGCTCCCTTGCGCACGCCGAACGTCTGGTCCAGGCCTGCATACTGGCCCCGGCGCTGCTGCGCGCCACGCGCAAAGCCTCGGCGCGTCGCCGGGTTCAGCGCCGCTGGCCGAGTTTTCCAACTCGTCCCGCTACGCCGCGCCGGACGGCGCGGCGCTTTCTATCCTGCTGGCCGCCCGCCGTGGCCGCGCATGATGTCCTGACCCGCCGTGGCCCGCCGTTCAAGCCCTGACGAACCGGGTAGGAGCGCGCCTCCGATACGAGGCGATGGCAAGGCAGTATCATAGCTTACGGCAGATTATTTCATGTTGAACAACGTATTACGAAAAGTAGTCGGCTCGCGTAACGAGCGCGAAGTCAAACGCCTGCGCAAGCCGGTAGCGCGCATCAACGCCCTGGAACCCGAGTTCGAGGCGCAAAGCGATGACGAGCTGCGCGCGCGTACC
>DATHXP010000504.1:0-5262 GCA_035459605.1 Halomonas sp.
GTCGATCCAGGGCGTGCTCTTCATGTCGCCCTTGCGGATCATCGGGCCGGCCTGCATCGTCGTATGCATCTCGTCGCCGGTGCGGTCGAGGAAGCCGGTGTTGATGAAGGCCACCCGCGAGCTCGCCTGGGCAATACAGGCCTTGAGGTTGACCGAGGTGCGGCGCTCCTCGTCCATGATGCCCATCTTCAGGGTGTCCCGAGCCATGCCCAGCAGGTCTTCCACCCGCGCGAACAGCTCGCTGGCAAAGGCAACCTCGTCCGGACCGTGCATCTTGGGCTTGACGATGTACACCGAGCCGCTGCGCGAGTTGCGCAGCTCGCCGTCGCCCTTGTTGAGATCGTGCAGGGCAATCAGGCTGGTCACGATGCCGTCGAGAATGCCTTCGGGCAGCTCGTTGCCCTGCTCATCGAGCACCGCCGGCGTGGTCATCAGGTGGCCCACGTTGCGCACGAACATCAGCGAGCGACCCGGCAGAGTCAGCGGCTCACCGCGCGGGTTGTTCCACTGCCGATCGGCGTTCAGGCGGCGGGTAAAGGTCTTGCCATCCTTGGTGACCTCCTCGGTCAGATCGCCCTTCATCAGGCCGAGCCAGTTGGCATAGACGTCGACCTTGTCCTGGGCGTCAACCGCCGCCACCGAGTCCTCGCAGTCCATGATGGTAGTGACCGCCGACTCGACGACCACGTCCTTGACGCCGGCCGGATCGTTCTTGCCGATGGCGTCTTGCGCATCGATCTGAACTTCAAGACGCAGGCCATTGTTGGAAAACAGGATACCCGTGGGCGCGCTGGCCTCGCCCTGGTAGCCGATCAGCTTGCCCGGCTCCTTGAGACCGGTCTCGCGACCGTTTTCAAGCGACACCACCAGGTGGCCATTGCGCACCGCGTAGCGCGTCGCCTCGCTGTGCGAGCCAATGGCCAGCGGCACGGCGCGATTCAGCACGCGGCGAGCATAGGCCACGACCTTCTCGGCGCGCTTGGGATTGAAGCTTGAGCCCTTCTCGGCACCGTCATCCTCGGGTATCGCGTCGGTGCCGTAGAGCGCATCGTAGAGGCTGCCCCAGCGGGCGTTGGCGGCGTTCAGCGCATAGCGGGCATTGTTGACCGGCACCACCAGCTGCGGGCCGGCCTGGCGGGAGATCTCGCGGTCGACGTTGGCAGTGGATACCTTGACCTCACGCGGCGGCTCGACCAGGTAGCCGATCTTTTCGAGGAAGCTGCGGTAGGCGGCAAGGTCGCGCACGGGGCCGGGATGCTTGCGATGCCAGTCATCCAGCTCGGCCTGCAGCCGGCCGCGCTCGGCCAGCAGCTCGCGGTTGCGCGGCGTCAGGTCGTGAAAGATAGCGTCCACGCCCTGCCAGAAGTCATCGGGGTCAACGCCTGTGCCCGGCAGCGCCCGTTCATTGATGAAGCGGTCGAGCTCAGCTGCCACCTGCAGCCGATGGCGAGTGATGCGTTCGGTCATGAGCAACCTCCTGTGGAGCACCCGCCCAAGTTACGGACGAATGACGAATATTGTGATGGAATTACGCTACCGCTCTAGTTTGTGGAAAATAATTCCATTTGTAAAGCGAGCGCTGCGCAACCGCGGCAACTATCGACTAAAAGACGAGTCGCCGCATGACCTTGCGCCATCCTCAGCCAGGTGCCAATCTCCACGCTGTGCTGGTGGCAACCCCGGCATGGCGCTAGCATATCGGGACGATGGAGAACTCAATGCTTGATTTTAGCCCACTGCAAGCGCTTGGTCCTCTCAGTCCTGCGGAGCGATCCGATGACGCCCTGCGCCGCTACCTGGAACACTATCTTGAACACTACGGCATGGCGCCCCTGCTCACCGAGCGGGCCGGACTCGAGGTCGGCTATCTGGATACGCACGGCTACCGCCTGTGGACCCAGGTCTGGAGCCCACCGGCGCCGGTGGGAACCGCCTTTGTGGTGCATGGATATTACGACCACCTGGGCCTCTATCGCCATCTTATCGACCGCTTGCTGAAGCATAGCTGGCGCGTCGTGCTGTGGGATCTGCCCGGCCATGGTTTATCCAGCGGCGCCCGCGCAACGATCACCGACTTCGACGAATACGGCGACTGTCTGCGCAGCCTGCAGGTCCAGCTGCTGGCGCGGGGGCTGGCGCCGCGTCCCTGGCTGGGGATCGGGCAAAGCACGGGCGCAAGCATCCTGGCCACCGACGCGCTGCGCCGCGGCGGCGAGGAGCACTGGTCCGGCCTGGCGCTGCTGGCACCGCTGGTCCGGCCCCGGGGCTGGCCCCAGTCGAGCTGGGTGCATTCGCTGGTCAGCCCTTTTGTGCGCAGCATCCCGCGCCGCTTTACCAACAACTCCAGCGACGCCGAGTTTGCCGCTTTTCTGCGCAAGAATGACCCCCTGCAGACAAACCGACTGCCGGTCGAGTGGGTCAGCGCCATGCGCCGCTGGATCCCCCAGCTGCTGGCGCTCCCAGAAAGCCAGATTCCAACGCTGATTCTGCAGGGCGAGCAGGACCAGACCGTGGACTGGGCGTGGAACCTCAAGATACTGACCGAGAAGTTTCCCCAGGCTAGCGTCTACCGCCAGCCCGCGGCGCGTCATCATCTGGTCAACGAAGCCGAGCCCATCCGCCACGAGCTGCTGAACGCCCTGGGCCTCTTTATTGACGGCCTGATAGAAGCACATGACACGCGGGCAGCGCGCGGGGGGTCATCGCCATGATGCGACAGCTGCTCGTAGCGATGCTGCTGCTCGCCCTGCTGAGCGCCTGCGCCGGGGCGCCGGAGCGCCCCCAGACGGTCCGCCAGGCCTTGCTGGCGCTGGGCGAACGTGCCGCAAGCGAAGTTGCGGCCGCCCCTCCCCTGCCCCAGCCCCAGGCCGACCAGGTGCTGCTGCTGGCCACGCCGGAGGTCGACAGGGAGCTGGGCATCGCCCCCTCACGACTGCTCGAGGGCCTGGCGCGCGGACTGCTGGCCATCGATCAGGGGCCTCAGGTGCTCGACTGGGCACCAACGCTGCCCGCAGCCGGCGATAATCAATGGCGGCTGGACAGCCGGCTGGAATCGTCGGGGCCGCGGCTGACGCTTTCCGACCGTGAGCTGCTGCCCTATCGGCTGCACCTCAGGCTGCGTCGCCCCGGCAGCGCGACGCCGCTGTGGCAGACCAGCCTGGTCGGGGCGCTGGACGCCACCGCCCTCTAGCCTCCCTGCAGCTGGCGGTCGAGCTGGCGATAGCCGATGGCTTCCATCAAGTGCTCGCGTCCCGGCCGCGGCGCGCCGGCGAGGTCCGCCAGGGTCAACGCCACCCGCAGCACGCGATGATAAGCGCGCGCCGACAGCTTCAGCCGCTCCAGCGCGCCGGCCAGCCAGGCCCGATCGGCGCTTTCCAGCGCGCAGACCGCTTCCAGATCGCGCCCGGCCAGGCGGGCATTCAGCGCGCCCCGCTCGAGCTGACGCCGGCGTGCGGCCAGCACCCGGGCGCGCACTTCGGCGGAAGACTCGCCGGTGGTTTTCGCGGTCAGCTGCTCCGGCGGCAGGGCCGGAACTTCCACCTGCAGATCGATACGGTCCAGCAGCGGCCCCGACAGCCGCGCCTGATAGCGCTGTATCTGGTTGGCGGTGCAGTGGCACGGCTGACGCGAATCGCCCAGATGCCCGCAGGGGCAGGGGTTCATCGCCGCCACCAGCTGAAAGCGCGCCGGGTAGCAGCGCTGATGGCTGGCCCGGGCGATATGTATCTCTCCCGACTCCATGGGTTCGCGCATCACCTCCAGCACCTGGCGCGGATACTCGGGCAGCTCATCGAGAAACAGCACGCCGTGGTGGGCCAGGGAAATCTCGCCCGGCCGGGGGCGCGAGCCGCCGCCCACCAGGGCCACGGCGCTGGCGGTATGGTGTGGCGTACGAAAGGGGCGCTGCCCCCAGCCCGCGGTGATCGGCAGGCCGCTGACCGAGCGCACCGCCGCGACCTCCAGCGCCTCGTCTTCGCTCAGCGGCGGCAGAATGCCCGGCAGCCGGCTGGCCAGCATCGTCTTGCCAGTGCCCGGCGGGCCGCAGAACAGCAGGTTGTGACCGCCGGCGGCGGCGACTTCCAGCGCCCGGCGGGCCTGAAACTGGCCGCGGATGTCGCTCAAGTCGGCGCTCTCGGCGGGAATCTGCTGCGGCGGCGAGGCCATGACATGCGCGGCAATCGGCGCCTGGTCCAGCAGATGCGCCACCACCTCGCGCAGATGACCGGCGGGAAAGACCTGCAGATCGCCGGCGAGCGCGGCCTCGTCGGCGTTGGCGGCGGGCACGATCAGCCGATGTCCGGCGCGGCGCGTGGCCAGCGCAAAGGGCAGCATGCCGGACACCGGACGCAGACCGCCGTCCAGCGCCAGCTCGCCGGCACATTCGACGCCGGCGAGCGACTCGGCGGGAATCTGCCCCGAGGCCACCAGCAGCCCCAGGGCTATCGGCAAGTCGAAGCGCCCGCCGTCCTTGGGCAGGTCGGCGGGCGCGAGATTCAGCGTGATGCGCCGCAGGGGAAATTCAAAACCGGCATTGATCAGCGCGCTGCGCACCCGCTCCCGGCTTTCCTTGACCGCGGCCTCGGGGAGCCCCACCAGCGTAATGCCCGGCAGGCCGTTGGCCAGGTGCACCTCCACCAGCACCTCGGGGGCCTCGAGCCCCAGGCCGGCCCGGGCGCGAATAATGGCTAGCGTCATCGGCGTTCCCTCGCATTGATATACCCCTAGCCTATACCAGAGCCGCGTGGCACGCGCGCTGACGCCCCCAGTCCGGTAGCGGTTTCGGCACGGGAGCTCGGCAAATAACGCTTACATTTCTCAAAATAATGCGGCATGAATCATTCTGTGACCTCACGCGGGCGCGGCTTGAGGCGGATTGGCAACGCAACAACTTGGCGGGCAGCAAAGGAGCCGGGTCGGTCTCAAGTGGCAGCATGATACTTTTGTGAGGTGTTACACTTCTGAAACAACAGGAGAGATAGCGATGATTATTGGAATAGACATGGGTGGAACCCATACGGACGGCGTGATTGTTGACAAAGAGAAAATATTAAAAACAGCAAAACGGACCACGGACAGAAAAAATCTGCTGACCACCATCTGGTCCACGCTCCAGGAGCTTCTAGAGGGCCGGGATAAAGAAAAAATCTCCAGCATCAACTTGAGCACGACCGTCTCAACGAATGCGATTGTCGAAAACAAGGCAAGTCGGGTAGGCATGATAGTCCAAAGCGGACCCGGCCTGAACCATGATTTCAGCAGTGT
>DATHXP010000505.1:0-4137 GCA_035459605.1 Halomonas sp.
TCGCGAAAGCGCGCCGGGGAGGCGCGGTCTCCACCACCTTGAGGTACACGTACTCGGACGATGCCGCCGACGATACTGAGGATATTGCGGTAGTGGCTGAGGGGTTGTGACATGCCGGGCCGATGACTCCACACAGGGAAGGTCGCTCGGCTTGACGCAAGCAGGCGCTGCCGAGGACAACGCGAAATTCGTCGAGGAGGGGGCATGCTGTTTCGCATGCTTTTTACTATTCTTCGAACGAGCATGCTCTACGCCTCGTTGATGGTCAACCGGAAACGGAGGTTTCTATGCGTGAGATCAAGATGCGTGCCATGGTCCTGCCGGCGCCCAACGCGCCCCTGGAGATGCGCGAATTGTCATGTCCATCGCCGGGGCCCGGTCAGGTGCGCCTGAAGGTGCAGGCCTGCGGGGTATGTCGCACGGACCTGCATGTGGTAGACGGCGAACTGCCGGACCCCAGGCTGCCCCTGGTGCCGGGGCACGAGATTGTCGGGCGAATCGATGCCCTGGGGGAGGGTGTGGGCGGTTTCGCATCTGGCGATCGGGTTGGGGTGCCCTGGCTGGGTTGGACCTGCGGCACCTGCCGCTACTGTCGGGGTGGGCAGGAAAATCTCTGCGACCAGGCGCGGTTCACCGGCTACACCCTGGACGGCGGCTACGCGGAGTACAGCCTGGCGGATGCACGCTTCTGTTTTCCCATCGACGAGACTTTCGACGACGTGGCCGCGGCACCGCTGCTCTGCGCCGGCCTGATCGGCCATCGCGCCTGGTCGATGATCGGCGCGGGGGTCGAGCATCTGGGCATCTACGGCTTCGGCGCCGCGGCGCATATCCTCGCCCAGGTGGCCATCCACGAGGGGCAGTCGGTGTATGCCTTCACTCGCCCCGGGGATGACCAGGCCCGGGAATTCGCCTACAGGCTCGGCGCGGCCTGGGCCGGGGGCTCGGATCAGCTGCCTCCGCAGCACCTCGACGCCGCTATCATCTTCGCCCCGGTGGGCGAACTGGTGCCCACCGCCCTGAAGGCCGTGCGCCCCGGCGGCACGGTGGTCTGCGGCGGCATCCACATGAGTGATATCCCGGCATTTCCCTATCGCCTGCTATGGGAGGAGCGAGTGCTGCGCTCCGTGGCCAATCTGACCCGTGCCGATGGCCACGGCTTTATGGCCCTGGCGCCCCGCGCCGGGGTGCGCACCCATACTCAGCGCTATCCCCTGGAGGAAGCCAACCAGGCGCTGGCGGACCTGCGGGAGGGGCGGCTGAGCGGCGCGGCGGTACTGGTGCCTTGAGCAGGGAAGGTAACGCATCGCCTTATTTTTCAAGGCATGGCTTTGTCATAACAGAGCGCCTTCATTCGCTGCGTGTAGTCGACCAGGTTGGTCAGGCTACGTCCATGGGCCTGCAAGGGGTTGCCGTGAGGCTGCTCGAGAATGTTGGCCAGAAAGGCGTGCAGGCTCATGTCGAGGCTGTGTGGCGTCTCGCCGAGAAAGAACGGCTTGTCTGCCAGCAGGTGCGACAGGGCATCCAGCATCGGCATGCCCTGGGCATAGGCGGCGGCCGGGTCGTCGGGCGACAGGCCGCGCCGGCGCATGCGGCGTAGCAGCGAGCAACGGATCGTGAACAGCCCCAGGCCGCGCATCGCCTTGGGTAAATAGGGCATCAGGTCCGGTTTGAAGACGCGCCAGCCGGCGGGGTCGCCCCAGCGCATATAGGTGATCTGCCAGTAGAGCCGCTCTTCCACCAGTTCTCGCACGAAGAAGGCCGTCGCCCGCTGGGCCGCATCGAGATCGGCGTCCAGGTGGGTTGGCTGACGAGCTTCGAAATGCTCGATGATGGCCTGGGAGTCGGTCACGGTCCGTTCGCCATCGACGACGAAGGGAATCTGCCCCGAGGGCGAGCGGCGTGGCCCGCTCGGCACCGAGCGAAAGGGAATGCTCCGGTAGCGCAGATAGGTTTCCACCTTCATGCAGAAGGGGCTGGCGTTGGGCAGTCCCCAGAAAGGCCGAATCTGATGAAGTTCGATCATGGACGCTCCCGAGAGAGGGGCTGCCGACGTCGGCGTCGATCGCCGGCAGACGCTAGCGACCTGGCTGCTTCTGAAAAGACAGCGAGCGCAGGGGGCTTTCCCGGCCAAGCCTAGTGGCTAGGTTTATCGAGAGACTTGCGCTGGCAGGTACTGATGCCCAGCAGGCGATAGGCCGGGCAGAAGCGGAATAGCCCGGTGACCAGAGGAACGATACCGATCCATCCCCACCAGCCGATCATGCCTGCCAGTGCCAAGGCGAGCAGAACCAGTCCGACGGCGATACGCAGGACACTGTCGATGTTGCCCATATTGCGTTTCATGAGAAGCCTCCTCGAGGTCATGGATTGCGGCTCGCGGCACTTGCCGCGACGTGACCGATCAAGTCCGGAATCGGCAATTCGTCTTGACACTTAGTATACATACAATATATAAAAAAATAAAGTGTATGTATCAAGCATGCTCTCTCCACTGGCTGAAAGCAGTCGAACCTGCAGGAGGCGCCACCATGTTGTTTCATATGCCCCGCGATCTCGGCGAACGCTATTCGCCGCTCTATTTCCTCGCCGCCCTAGGCTGCGGGGGGCTCATCGTGAGCTTCTTTATGTGGCTGATGGCCTGGGTGCCGCACCCGGGGCGCCCCGTGCCAGTCTTCGAGGACATTACCGGCGCGCTGATCGACGGCCCCCTCGCCCAGCAGCTGGCCATCCTGGGCGGCTGGGCGGGTATCGCGCTCTTCGCCTGGATGCTGTTTCGTCTGCTGGCCTGGAACCTGCGTGAAGCCGCGGGATGGCGGCGTACACCCGCTTATGCGGCGCTGCGCGAAAGCAACCGTGAAACGCAGCTGCTGGCCGCACCGCTAGCGGTGGCCATGGCGATCAATGGCAGCTTTATTCTTGGTCTGGTCTTCGTACCGGGGTTATGGTCGGTGGTGGAATACCTTTTTCCCCTGGCCATGCTGGGGTTTCTGGCCATCGGCGTCTGGGCGCTGCGCCTGCTGGGGGACTTCTGGGGGCGTATCCTGACCCGAGGCGGCTTTGACTGCTCCCGCAACAACAGCTTCTCTCAACTCTTGCCATCCTTCGCCCTGGCCATGGTGGGGGTGGGGCTGGCTGCGCCGGCGGCGATGAGTCGGGTGCCCTGGATCGCGGGTGTCTCCTATATCGCCTCGTCCTTTTTCATCGTGATGGCCTTGCTGCTTGGCGTGATCATGCTGGTGATCGGTCAGCGGGCGATGATGGAGCATGGCGCCGACGCCGAGAGCGCGCCGAGCCTGTGGGTAGTGGTGCCGATCCTCACCGTCATCGGCATCGCGCTGATGCGTCAGAGCCATGGGCTGGGGGTGCACTTCGGTAGCCATGGCACGCCCGTCAATACCTTCACGATGCTCACCACCTTCCTGTCGCTGCAGCTCGCCTTCGCCCTGTTCGGCTACGTGGTGATGCGTCGACAAGGCTACTTCGGACGCTTTATCACCGGCAGCGAACGCTCCGCGGGCTCCTATGTGCTGGTCTGTCCCGGTGTGGCAATGGCGGTGGTACTGCAGTTCTTTATCAACCAGGGGCTGGTGGGTATCGGTCTTATCGACAAGTTCGGTGTGGCCTATTGGCTGCTGACCATGCTGCCACTGATGGTGCAGGCGGCGACGATCTGGCTGGTATTCACCCTGAACGCCAAGCACTTCAGGGTGAATCGAACACGGAAGACGCCATTGACCTCGACCGAGAGCTGAGCTGAACGGCGGGGACGGGCGATAAACCGGCCCGTTCCTGCCCTGTTATCATTAACATCCATGGAACACACTGTCTCGGGAGAGTGGTATGAACGATGCCATCCAGCTGGCCTGTCCCCATTGCAGTACCTTGAATCGTGTCGATAGAGCCCGACTAGGGAAGGGCGCTAGATGCGGCAAGTGCAAGCAGGCGCTGTTTACCGGTGAACCCATCGAGCTAAATGCCGCTAATTTTGATGCGATAGTGAATCGCAGCGACCTGCCGGTCGTGGTGGATTTCTGGGCGGGCTGGTGCGGACCCTGCAAGATGATGGCCCCGATCTTCGCCCAGGTGGCTCGCGAACTCGAACCGCGGCTGCGTTTCGCCAAGCTGGATACCGAG
>DATHXP010000506.1:0-2462 GCA_035459605.1 Halomonas sp.
ACCTTGTGCCAGTTCTCGTGGTCCTCGAGGTCATCATCGGCAAGCAGGCTGCGAAACTCCGCTTCGACGGCGCTGATCGACTTGCCGGTCATCTGCCACTGGTACAGCCCCTGCACCGCCAGTTCGCGGGCCGCACGACGCGACAGCTGACTCCTTGACGGTTTACGCGGCTCGCTCATCGCTGCTCTCCGTCGGCCGCAGCGTCAAACTGACGCAGCAGCGAGACCATCTCCATGGCGGCCATGGCGGCTTCGGTGCCCTTGTTGCCGGCCTTGGTGCCGGCGCGCTCAATGGCCTGTTCAATGGAGTTGACGGTCAGCACGCCGTTGGCCACCGGCGTATCGAACTCCAGCTGCAGCCGTCCCAGCGCCGAATTGCACTCGCCGGCGACATATTCAAAGTGCGGCGTGCCGCCGCGAATCACCGCGCCCAGGGCAATGACGGCATCGGGCTGCACCATGTCCAGCGTACGCTTCACCGCCAGCGGCAGCTCCCAGGCACCGGGCACATGGACAATATCGATATTGCCCGCGTCGACGCCGTGACGCGTCAGGCTGTCGATCGCGCCCTCCACCAGACTATCCACCACATGGTGATTGAAACGCCCCACCACAATCACGTAACGGCCATCGACATCAATGAAGCGGCCTTCGAGCTGAGAAATCGGTTGCATGGTCTCTTTCCTGATGCGTTGGGTCACGCGCAAGCGCCGCCCGCTGGGGCGGCGCAGAATGTATACGGCCGACAGCGGCGCTAGGCGTCGCTGCCCTCGATGCACTCGCTGTCCGGCAGGTCTTCCGGCTCATGGCGCTCCACGACCTCGAGCTCGAAACCCGAGAGCGCGGAGTACTTCCACGGCGAGCTGAGCAGGCGCATGCGGCCCACGCCCAGGTCGCGCAGAATCTGCGAGCCGGTGCCGATGGTCAAGTAGTTGCCGGTGCCGTCGACCTCGCTGCTGCGCGGCACCCGGCGGCGCTCGAGAAACACCTCGAGCAGATCATACAGATCCTGGCTCGGGCGGCCATCGTCGAGCAGCACAAACACCCCCTGCTCGGCCCTGGCCACCTCGGCCAGCGCGCCGCCGGCGCTCCAGCCAATAGCGTCGCCGCGCTGCAGCGACAGCAGGTCGCGCATCACGTTGGCCAGGTGCACCCGCACCGTGGTCAGCGCCTCGGGAGTCGGCCGCCCCTTGACCAGCGCCAGATGGTGCATGTCCTGAATGCGGTCGCGGAAGACATGCATCTCGAGCTCGCCGTGGAGCGTCTGCACCGGCAGCGACTCCACCACTTCGACGGTCTGCTCATTGTGAATGCGATAGTGGATCAGATCGGCAATGGTGCCCATCTTGATGCCGTGCTCGCGAGCAAAGCGCTCAAGCTCGGGACGCCGCGCCATGCTGCCGTCGTCATTCATGACTTCGCAGATCACCCCGCTGGGGTCGAGGCCGGCCAGCCCCGCCAGATCACAGGCCGCTTCGGTATGCCCAGCGCGGCGCAGCACGCCGCCGGGCTCGGCCATCAGCGGGAAGACGTGCCCCGGCTGAACGATGTCCTCGGGGCGCGCGTTGCGCGCCACCGCGGCCTGGACGGTGCGCGCCCGGTCGGCGGCCGAAATGCCGGTGGTCACGCCCTCGGTGGCCTCGATGGACAGGGTGAACTTGGTGCCGAAGCCGGAGGTGTTGTCGGTGACCATCAGCGGCAGCTTGAGCTGCTCACAGCGCTCGCGAGTCATCGGCAGGCAAATCAGCCCCCGGGCGTGACGCGCCATGAAGTTGATGTGCTCGGCCTGGACCTTTTCGGCGGCCATGATGATGTCGCCTTCGTTCTCGCGATCCTCGTCATCCATCAGGATGACCATCCGCCCCTGGCGAATGTCTTCGATCAGCTCGGCAATAGGGGCCAGGCCCCCGGCGGAGGAGTGCTCCATGGAATCTCCATTGATTCTGCGTGGCACCTATACAGGGGTGCATCGATGTCTCGAAATCGCGTCAGAGTATCGCGGCGCGGCCGGCGGCGCCAGTCACTCCGAGGGCGTCGCCCTGCTTGTATCGGGCTGCGGCAGCGCGGTAATGCGCCAATCCTTGCCCAGCGCGCGGATATCGCGAATGTCCAGATGGCGCTGCTGGGCCATGCGCGACAGCCCCGGCAGCTCGAACAGCGGGCGCGCCTCGCCGCCCAGCAGGATAGGCGCGACAAACAGCTGCATCTCGTCGACCAGCCCGGCATCCAGCATGGCGCCGGCCAGGGTCGCGCCGGTTTCCAGCAGGACCTCGTTGACCTGCTCCCGCTCGGCCAGGTGCGCCAGCAGCGCGGCCAGCTCGACTCGCCCACCGGCGCCCGCCGGCAGCGCCACCACTTCCGCCCCGGCGGCCTCGAGGTGTGCGCGGCGCTCGGGCTCGGCGTCTTTGAGCGTTGCTACCAGGGTTCTGCCCGGCTCGCGCAGGCAGGCCGCGGCCAGCGGCA
>DATHXP010000507.1:0-1878 GCA_035459605.1 Halomonas sp.
CTGAGCGCAAAGTTGACGATATAGAGCACCAGCAGCGGTGCGAGAATATGGAGCAGCATCTGTGGCTCTGCCACGAGATCGCCCCCCTTCAGGGCGATGGCCACGAACACGATGCCCAGCACGCCCAGCGTCGACAGCGGCGGAAACTTCGGTGCCCACTGCTTCTGATAGCCCTGCTGGCCATGGCGGCGAATCAAGTAAGCCTGGGTCAACTGCCCCGCCAGCATGGGCAGAAATACGACCAGGACGATCTGCAGAAAGACGGCGATCAGATCCACCGGCACCGTCGCACCCATCAGCCACTGTACGTAGAACGGCGTGGCCAGGGAGCCGAGAATCAGGCCCACCACCGTCATCTTGACCGCGGCGGCCAGGTTACCCTTGGCAAATCCGGTCCAGGCGATGGTCATGCCGCTGGTCGGCAGCAGCGCGGCCAGCAGCAGCCCGAGAGCAAGATAGGGCTGCTCCGGGAACCACAGCCGCCCCAAGCCGAAGGCGATGAAGGGGATGATCGCGAAATTGATGGCCTGGGCCAGCAGCTGTGCCTTGATATCGCCACCCTCAAGCAGCTTGCGCAGCTTGAGATTGACCATCATTGGATAGACCATCAGCAGCGTCAACGGCACGATAAGCGTGCGTAGCCAATCACTTGGAGCCACCAGGCCGTATACCAGGCCCAGCAACATCGTCACTGGAATCGCTAGCGTCAGATTGCGCGTCATGCGGGCAAGAAGACTCATCATCACCTCGAGTATGGCTGATCAGACGGTCAATTAATTTATTTTTTAATATAATATGTTTTATGAAACCGCTAAAGCTTTGGAATGCCCATGCGACAAGATACCACGCTGGAAATCGACCGGCTTTGCGAGAATGCAGACAAGGCAGAACGGCTCAAGACGCTAGTGTCAGTCAAGCAGGTGAGGCTGCAGCCATTGACTTAGTTGGGATGCCTGCATCACGCCTGCCTGACGAGCGACCTCCTGGCCACGCCGGAAGACGACCAGGGTGGGAATGCTGCGGATGCCGAAGCGCCCAGCGATACCTTGCTCCGCTTCAGTATCCAGCTTGGCAAAACGTAGCCGAGGTTCGAGATCCCGAGCCACCTGGGCGAAGATCGGCGCCATCATCTTGCAGGGCCCACACCAACTCGCCCAGAAATCCACCACGACGGGCAGATCGCTGCGATTCACTATCGCATCAAAATTAGCGGCATTTAGCTCGATGGGCTCACCAGTGAGTAGCGCCTGCTTGCACTTGCCGCATCTGGCCCCCTTCCCTAGCCGGGCTCTATCGACACGGTTCACGGTACTGCAGTGGGGGCAAGCCAGTTGAATGGCATCGCTCATTTCACTCTCCCTCAGTGGTATGTTTCATAAGTGACAAGGCGGGGATGGGGGTAAACACCAGCCAGCTCGTCGCCGCCTGTGTCAAGGCTGACGGCAGCATGCTTTATCCGAGATGCACGCGGTTCGATGCTACCACTCAGCTTAAGGCACCAGCACCGCCGCGCCGCTCAGCCGCCCTTCTCGCAGGTCCGCCAGCGCCCGGTTGGCCTCCTCCCTCCAGGGGCGCGTTGGACGCCGGCAGGACCATGGCACGTATCTTGATCTCACGCATAGACACCTCCGTTTCCGATTGATCTCCAGTGGGGTAAAGGGCATGATCGTACCGTACACCCTTCCGACGAAGTTCGCGTTGTCCTCGGCAGCGCTTGTTTGCGTCAAGCCGAGCGATCTTCCCTGTGTGGAGTCATCGGCCCGGCATGTCACAACCCCTCAGCCACTACCGCAATATCCTCAGTATCGTCGGCGGCATCGTCCGAGTACGTGTACCTCAAGGTGGTGGAGACCGCGCCTCCCCGGCGCGCTTTCGCGA
>DATHXP010000508.1:0-2918 GCA_035459605.1 Halomonas sp.
TGTTCAGCTACGCCCATGAGTGGCGCGCCGTTCACCACGCCCCATCCGCATCAGAGCCGGCGCCAGACGATGACGCCCCCCTGCCGCCGCTGGAGCAGGAGCGCCCGCTGACCCTGGCCCAGCTCGGCAACTTTCTCAAGGCGCCCGCCAAGGCGTTCTTTAACACGCGGCTGGGCGTGTATCTGGACATAGACGACGCCGATACCCTGGAGCACGAACCTTTCGACCTGGACGGACTGAGCCTGTGGCAGCTGCAGGATGCGCTAGTCGAGGCCGGTCGGCTAGCCATGGACCGCGGCGCGCCCTACCTGCCCGCCGTTGAGGCCCGTCTTCAAGGGCTCGAGCGCGAGGGCCGCCTGGCCATGGGCGGCTTCGCCGAGCGCATGCGCACGGAGCTGACCGAGCCGCTGGACACGATGTTCGAACACTACGCCGAGGCCCTGACCGGCTGGCCCCACGCGATAGTTCAGCCCGCGGCGGTCAGCCTGCGGCTGGGCCGCGACGACCGGGGCGCCGGCTCTGACCATCCATTTGAAGTGCGTCCGTTTGAAGTTCGGCTGGAAGACTGGCTCGACGGCCTGCGCGAAAGCGATGCCGGCGACTGCTGCCGGCTGGTCCTGATGACCTCAAGCCTGGTGCGCAAGGGAAAATACCACTGGCGCAACTGGCTGAGCGCCTGGGTCGCGCACCTGGCCGGACAGCTGGCCGTCGGCCCCATGACCACCCGGCTGATCTCGCGCGCCGGCCATCACACCCTGGCACCGCTGCCCGAAAGCCAGGCCCGCGACCGGCTGGACGCCATCGCCCACGCCTGGCTGGCCGGCATGAGCGCGCCGCTGCCGCTGCCGGTGGAGAGCGCCTTCCGCTGGGTGGAGCAGGACGGCAACGCGGCGCGCCTGCTGCGCTGCCTCAACGACGAAGGCGACGACGTGGACCTCAAGGCCTGGCGCGCCGCACAGCGCTGCTATGAAGGCGACGACTACAGCGCCGGCGAGCGCGATCGCGATCCGTGCCTGGCACGTCAGTGGCCCAGCTTCTCCGCCGTGGTGCGCCAGCGCGCCGGCGAGCGCCACTTCACCGAGCTTGCCGAGGTGCTGTATGCGCCGCTGCACGACGCGGTAAAGAACAGCGCCGCCAAGGGAGGCAAGGTATGACGCCCCTGGACCCCATGGCCCAGCCGCTGAGCGGCAGCCACCTGATCGAGGCCAGCGCCGGCACCGGCAAGACCTTCACCATTGCCCTGCTCTATCTGCGCCTGGTGCTGGGGCCGCGCGGCCCGCAAGACACGGCCAGCTTTCCCCGGCCGCTGATGCCGCCGGAGATTCTGGTGATGACCTTTACCAACGCCGCCACCCGGGAGCTGCGCGACCGCATCCGCACCCGGCTAGTGGAGGCGGCGGACGCCTTCCAGCCGGGGACAGACCCCGATCCGGCGCTGGCCGAGCTGCGCGACAGCTACCCCCGCGACAGCTGGCCAAGCTGCGCACGCCGCCTGCGCCTGGCCGCCGAGTGGATGGACGAGGCCGCGGTGTCCACCATTCACTCCTGGTGCCATCGCATGCTGCGCGAGCACGCCTTCGACAGCGGCAGCCTGTTCGCCCTGAACATGGAAATCGATCAGCGCCCGCTGCAGGCCGAGGTCACCCGCGACTACTGGCGCACTTTCTATTACCCGCTGGACAGCGAGGCGCTGGACACCATCGCCCGCTACTGGACCACGCCCGACGCGCTCGACGAGCAGCTTGGCCGGCTGCGCCAGTACGCCGCCGCCCTGCCCGACGCGTGCCCTCCCGAAGACGCTCTGGCCGCCTGCCGCGAGCAGCGCCAGGCGCGTCTGGCCGAGCTGAAGGCGCCCTGGCCCGCCTGGCTCGACGAGCTCGACGCGCTGCTCGACGCCGCCGCCGAGCGCGACGCTTTTGATAAGCGCAAACTCAACGCCAAGCACCGCCTGGTCTGGGTTCAGCAGCTGCGCAGCTGGGCGCAGGACCCTGCCATGGCCGAGCTGCCGCTGAGCGATGCCGCCAAGCGCCGCCTGACCCCCGAGGGCCTGGCTGAGATCTGGAAGGAGGATCCGCCGCCGGCGCACCCGGCGCTCGACGCCCTGGCCGCGCTGCCCGCACAGCTGGAAGCGCTGCCCGAGCCCTTGAGTGAGCTGCTCAGCCACGCCGTGCACTGGACCGAGCAGCGCCTGGCCGCCCAGCAGCAGCGCCGCGCCGAGCTGGGTCCGGACGATCTGCTCAAGCACCTGGATGCGGCCTTCGCCGGCCCCTCCGGCGACACCCTGGCCGAGCGCATCCGCCGCCAGTTCCCGGTGGCGCTGGTGGACGAGTTTCAGGACACCGACCCGGTGCAGTATCGGCTGTTCGCGCGCGTCTATTTATCCACCAACCAGCTATCCACCAACCAGCTATCCGCCAGCCAGCAGCCGTCCAGCCAGCGCGACGACTGCGGCCTCTTGCTGATCGGCGACCCCAAGCAGGCGATCTACGCCTTCCGCGGCGCCGATATCCACACCTACCTGCAGGCACGACGCGACACCGCCGGGCGCCACGTGACGCTCGGCACCAACTTCCGCTCGGCCACCGCCATGGTGGAGGCCGTCAACCGGGTGTTCCGCTTCGCCGAGGCCCACCCCGCCGGGTGCGGCGCCTTCCTGTTCAAGACGCCCGAAGGCGACAACCCGGTGCCGTTCTTCCCCGTGGCGGCGAAGGGCAGGAAGGATTCGCTGATCCGCGACGGCAAGCCCCTGCCTGCGCTGACGCTATGGCACCTCTCAACAGAGGGCGACGATGTCAAAGAGGGAATAAGCAAGGGCGCCTACTTCAAGGAGATGGCCGCGCGCTGCGCCACCCATATGGCCGAGCTGCTGCGCGAGGGCCAGGCCGGGTGCACCGGCTTCGCGGCGCCCGGCGAGTCCT
>DATHXP010000509.1:0-4158 GCA_035459605.1 Halomonas sp.
CCGCGGTACCAGACGCCCTGCACCCTGCCACTCACCAATGCCCTCACGCAGTAATGTTTCACGAACTGCCTCCTCAAATTGTAGCGTGTGTCCCTGGCGGAGACGCCGAGTACAATTACAGCCCTCCCCCTCCCCTCGCAGACCTGTTGCCGGATCAGCTCCGAGTCACAAGATCAACTGCAATAGCCCTGCTGGAGCAACCTGATTGACGATGCTTTCCCGGCACGCAGAGATACACTAATCTACTTAAGAGACACATTAGCGATCTCTCGGCCACAAGCCGGTCTTCGCTCACTTCGCCTCACCGGGCGAAATCATCAATAAAAACCATCCTCACCAGGGACCTGCAACATGCCAATCTTTGATCATCCAGAATTCGACCATCACCAGCAAATTGTCTTCGGCAGCGACGAAGCGAGCGGCCTGCGCGCCATCATCGCCATCCACAACACCCATCGCGGCCCGGCGCTTGGTGGCCTGCGCATCTTCCCCTATGCCAGCGAGGCAGACGCGCTCACCGACGTGCTGCGGCTCTCACGCGGCATGACCTACAAGTCGGCGCTGGCCGATCTGCCCCTGGGCGGCGGCAAGGCCGTAATCATCGCCGACCCTCATGAACAGAAGACACCGCAGCTGCTGCGCGCCATGGGTCGACTGGTCGACTCCCTGGGCGGCGCCTACATTACCGCCGAAGATTCCGGCAGCAGCGAAGCGGATATGCGGGTGATCGCCGAAACCACTCGCCACGTCAGCGGGCTGACCCAGGATGGCCACCCGGGCGATCCTTCGCCCTTTACCGCCCATGGCGTGTTCTGCGCGCTCAAGAGTGCAGTACGCCATCGCTTGAAGCGCGATGATCTGAGCGGCTTGAAAGTCGCTATCCAGGGCGTTGGCAGCGTCGGCGCCCGGCTGGCGCAAAAGCTTCACGACGCGGGCGCCCGCCTTGTGCTCACCGACGTGGACAGGGACTCGCTGAAGCGCCTGGCCGCAAGTCTAGGCGCCGAAACCACGGCTCCCGACGCCATCGTCGACAGCGACGTGGATATCTTTGCTCCCTGCGCCATGGGCGCAGCCCTGACGTCTGACGTGGTCGCACGTCTGAAGGCAAGCGTGGTGTGCGGGTCTGCCAACAACCAGCTGGCAACGTCCGAGGTGGCCGACCAGCTGATGCAGCGCGGCATTCTCTACACCCCGGACTATGTGGCCAACGCCGGCGGCGTCATCGAGGTGGCCTGGCAGCGCCGCGAGGACTATAACCACGATGCCGTGATGGCCCATATCGCGCGCATCGGCGCAACCCTTGGCGAGATATTCGTGCGCGCCGACCGCGAACAGGCGAGCCCGGCAGCCATTGCCGACGACCTGGCCCGGGAGCGCTTCCAGCCACAGGGCTGAAGCCCTCGGCCTCACCCACCGTTCATGTTGCCGCGCTGCCGCTGCCCGTCGTTCGCGCTGGCGTCGCCGACGACGAGCTCATACCTGACCACCACGGCGGTATTGCGCGGAATCACTTTGCGCCCTGTGGCCAGCAGATGGCACTTGGTAAAGGCGGCGCCAAAGAGGAGAATCAGCGACGAGTAGAAGACCCACAGCAGAACGACCACCACCGAACCGGCGGCACCATAGGTGGACGCCGTGGCGGTATAGGCCAGATAGGTGGCAATAGCCAGGCGGCCCAGCATGAACAGCAGTGCGGTAACCACCGCGCCGACCAGCACGTCACGCCAGTTCAAGACGACATCCGGCAGCACCTTGAAAATGGTTGCAAACAGCGCCGTCACCAGCGCCAGAGAGATCAGAAACTCGACGCCGCTGGTCAACAAGCTCACGAAAGGCAGCAGATCATCCGCCGCATGCAGTAGCGTCTTGACGGCAATTCCCAGCGCCAGAGACACCAGTAATATAAAGCCGATGGCCAGCACGACGGCCAGCGACAAAAAACGTCTCTTGATGAAAATCCAGAGGCTATTCGAGCTCGGCCGCGCGGTCACGCCCCATATCATATTGAGCGAAAGCTGCATCTGGCCGAAGACGGTGGTCGCACCAACCAGCAGGGCGCCGACACCCAGCAGGGTGGGAAGCAGGCCCGACACCTCGATGCGTGACTGCGCCACGGCACTCTGTACCGCCTGAGCCGCCTCCTGGCCCATGGTACCTTCAAGCTGCGCAACGATCTGGCCGGTTGCCGCATCTTCTCCCAGCACCAGACCAATCACCGCCACCGCAATGATGATGGTCGGCGCCAGCGAGAACAGCGTATAGAATGCCAGCGAGCCGGCGTAGCTGAACGCATTGCGCGCCAGCCACAGTTTGACAGCGTCGCGTACCACGCCGAACCAGAACAGCGGCTGTGACTTCATTGCGGGCCTCCTATCCTCGAAAAGCTTGCCGGGCGGCTGCAGCATACCGAAGCGCCCTGCGCAATGCAGGCCGTTTGCGCGCCCGACTGCGCCTTTGCATAATGCACTCCTATACCTATGAGCGCCGCCATGACACAAGCAATGAAGCCGAGTGCAGGACTGGAAAGGCGACAGGAGAGGCGGGATGACGCGCCCGACTTCGACTGCCTGGTCTTTATCGGTCGTTTCCAGCCCGCCCATCTCGGACATCTCGCCGTTATCCATGAGGCCCTAAAGCAGGCCCGCCGGGTCATCGTGCTGGTCGGTTCTGCCTGGCAGGCCCGCTCGCTGCGCAACCCGTGGAGCTTTGAAGAGCGCAGCCGCATGCTGCGCAGCGCTTTCGACGGCGATGAGAACCCTCGGCTCGAAATCGTTCCGCTGCTCGATGCGCTGTACAACAATGACATCTGGGTCAGCGACGTTCAGCGCAAGGTCAGAGACCTTGCACCGCCTGGGCTCGCGCGGCTGCCGCGCATTGGCCTGATCGGCGCCAGCCGGGGGCAGTCAAGCTACTACCTGTCGCTGTTCCCGCAGTGGGAGTCGGTCAGCGTGCCCATGGTCGAGGGCATCTCGGCAAGCCAGATACGCGAGCGCCTGTTTCGCTCCGCGCCGGCCGCCCTGGACTACCTGGGTACCGGCGCCAGCCACGACCTGCCGCCGGACGTCGTCAAGAGTATCCGAGCGTTTCTCGACAGCGAAGCCTATCACCTGCTGCTCGAGGAGCAGCAGCTTCTAGAGCAGTATCGCTCGGCATGGTCCAAAGCGCCCTATCCGCCGATTTTCGTCACCGTCAATGCCGTGGTGGTGCAGTCGGGACACGTGCTGCTGGTCAAGCGCCGCTCAGCGCCGGGCAAGGGGCTTTTTGCGCTGCCCGGGGGCTTCATCAACCCCCATGAGCGGCTGCTGGACGCCTGCCTGAGAGAGCTTCGCGAGCGGGTGCGGCTGAAGGTGCCGGAGCCGGTGCTGAAAGGCTCGCTGCGCGGCCAGCGGCTGTTTGACGAACCCCACCGAAGCTGGCGCGGGCGCACCCTGGCCGAGGCGTTTTACTTCGCCCTGCGTCCGGAGCAGCAGCTCCCCCAGCTAAAGCCGGTCAAGGGTGGCGATCAGGCGCGCTGGGTGGCGCTGGCCGACCTCGAGCCCGACGGCCTGTTCGAGGATCATTTCTTCATCATTCAGGACTTTCTAGGCCTGCCGGCCGGGTTCGGCGGCTCCTGACCGGCCCGCCTGAACACTCGGTCTGCGCACAGCGCCATGCAAGCGCCTCCGGCGGATCAGCCCTGCAGAATATCCCTTGGCAGCTTCTTCATCTGCCGCCACAGGCGCTCCACTCCCGGCTTGTGAACCAGCGAACAGCGATACAGGCGAATTTCCAGCGGCACGTCATGCCGCGGCTCGCCGGCCGGAACCAGACGCCCGTCTCGCAGCTCGCTGCGAATGCAGAAGTCAGGCAGCCAGGCCAGGCCCATTCCCTGCATCACCATGCCCTTGAGGCCTTCGGCCATGGCGGTTTCATAAACGGTACGCAGACGCAGACTCAGCGGATCGTTTTTCAGCAGCATGCGCACGCTGCGACCCAGGAAGGCCCCCTGGGTATAGGAGAGATAGGGAATCTCATGCTCTCCTTCCAGAGTAAAGCGCGGGCGGCCATCGGCATCGGGCAGGCACACCGGCAGCATCTTCACCTTGCCGATGGAAAACGATGGAAACACCTCGGCATCAAGCTGCATGCTGGCATAGGGGTCGTAATAGGCCAGCATCA
>DATHXP010000510.1:0-1987 GCA_035459605.1 Halomonas sp.
TCGCTGAGCGAGCCCCACACCTGGCGGTTGGCGGCGAACACCAGCGGGTCGTTCATGTAGTTCCACAGCGTCAGGTGGGTCTGGCCGACCTGGTCGATACGCGCCACGTCAAACACCGACAGCGGGTTCTCCTGGCCGTCCACCGCGCCGGTGGTCAGCGCCGGCTTGGCATCGGCCCAGCTCATCTGGGTGGGGTTGGCACCCAGCGCGGTGAAAGTGTCCTGGAACAGCGGCGAGCCGACTACGCGAATCTTCAGCCCGTCCAGGTCCTCCGGGGCATCAATGTCGGTCCTGGAGTTGGACAGCTGGCGAAAGCCGTTCTCGCCCCAGGCCAGGGGAACGATGCCCTTGTCTTCGATGGCCTTGAACAGCAGCTCGCCGGCCTCGCCGCCGGTCACGGCGTCCACCTGGGCCTCATCGGCCAGGAAGAACGGCAGCGAGAACAGGTTGAGCGCCGGCACCTGGGGCGACCAGTTGATGGTCGACCCCACCGCCAGGTCGATGATGCCTGAACGCATGGCCGAGAATTCGCGAGTCTGGTCGCCGCTGACCAGCTGCGCGTTGGGGTAGACGCGCAGGGTCAGCTCGCCGTCGGAGCGCTCCTCTACCAGCTCGGCCCACTTCTCGGCGGCCTGGCCCCAGGGAAAGGCGTCCGAGAGCACCGTGGAAACGGACAGCTCGCGGGCCTGGGCCGCCACGGCGGAGCTCAATAGAACGGCGCCGGCCAGAGCGGCGGCGGTACGGGCAAAGTGCTTGTTGGATAACATGGCGTGTCCTTGGCGCGGCGCTCGGCGGATGCGAGGCCGGTGTATTGGGGTTTGTTCAACGTCGATGGTTGGACAAATATGCCGCCAAGCCGGCGCCATCACAAGTTGATGGCGTCTACGCTGCACTCGTTGGGATATCTTCTGCTAAGCTGGCACGCTTTCTGCCACCACCAGCTGGCCATAGCCACCGCCAATCTACCGACAGGAGGCGCCGTGCCGCTCCGGGATCTGGCCCTTGCCCTGGCCGTTGTTGCCATCTGGGCGCTCAACATCATCGTCATCAAGGTCGGCGTTAGCGAGATACCACCGCTGATGCTGATCACTCTGCGCTTTGCGCTGGTCGCGGCGCTGCTGGTGCCCTTCTATCCGGTGGCGCGCCACCAGCTGCCTTTCCTGCTGCTGCTGTCGGTGACCTTTGGCACCCTGCACTTCGCGCTGCTGTTCATCGGACTGGAGCAGGCGGAAGCCGGCACCGGCGCCATCCTGGTGCAGATGGGCACGCCCTTTGCCACCCTGCTGGCGGTGATCGTGCTCAAGGAGGCGCTGGGGATCAGGCGGCTGGCGGGGCTGCTGCTGTCGTTTGCCGGCGTCGTGGTGCTGGCCGGCGGCCCCAGCCTGCCGGCGCCGCTGCCCACGGCGATTCTGCTGATCGGAGCCCTGTCCTGGGCCATCTCTCAGCTGCTGATCAAGCGCGGCCCGGCGATCCCGCCCATGGCGCTGGCGGGCTGGGTGGCGCTGTTTGCCACGCCTCAGGTGGCGCTGGGGTCCTGGTGGCTCGAGCAGGGACAGTGGCAGGCGCTGACATCGGCGAGCTGGCTTGCCTGGAGCACGGTATTTTATACCGCCGTGATGTCGTCGATCGTGGCTTACGGCATCTGGTACGGGCTGCTGCGCCGCCACCCGGTCAGCAGCGTGGTGCCGATGATGCTGCTGGTACCGGTGCTGGCGGTGATTCTCGGCGTGCTGCTGATGGACGATCCGCTGGGGCCTTACAAACTCATTGGCGGCAGCCTGGTGGTCTCCGGCATCGGGCTGATCGTGATTCAGCGCGGGACCAGCCGCAGCGAAGCTCGGCAGGCCCAGGAAAACTAGCTCTTCATTTCCCCTTGGCACTGGCCGCCGCCGTCTCCGGGCCAGCTGACGCAGTCGCCGACGCCGACCCCATGCTCGGCAAAGTAGCCGGCATTGACCTCCAGAGCGGCGCGATAGGACACGTCGGG
>DATHXP010000511.1:0-1832 GCA_035459605.1 Halomonas sp.
CGCAAGCGCGGCCGCCCACCTGCACGCGGCGATTCCCACCGAGGTCAGCACCCTGCACCGGCTGCTGGGCGCGCGCCCGGATACCCGCCGCCTGCGCTACCATCGCCACCACCCGCTGCCGCTGGACGTGCTGGTGGTCGACGAAGCCTCGATGATCGACGTCAGCATGATGGCAGCGCTGCTCGACGCCCTGCCGCCCCAGGCGCGGCTGGTGCTGCTCGGCGACAAGGACCAGCTGGCCTCGGTGGAAGCCGGCTCGGTGCTGGGCGACCTGTGCGCCCGGGCCGAGGCGGGCCACTATACTCCGGCCACCGCCGACTGGCTCGGCGCCGCTACCGGCCAGACGCTACCAAACGGCCTGATTGACGCCAACGGCCAGCCGCTGGACCAGGCCATTGCCATGCTGCGCAAGAGCCATCGCTTTACCGCCGACAGCGGCGTGGGCCGGCTGGCCGCCGCCATCAATTTCGGTGACGAACATGCCGCTGACCGGCACGCCGCGCTGAGCGAGATACTTGCCGCCGGCTACGCCGACCTTTCCCACCTGCGGTTGAAAAGCGACGACCGCACGCGGCTGGCTCGGCTGGCCGTCGGCGGCCATCCCGAGGGCTTTCCCGGCGCTGCCGCCCATCCGGCGCCCGAGCAGGTTCAACCGCCGGTGGGCTATCGCCACTATCTTGAAGTAATGCGCGAAAGGCGCCCCGCCGCGGACGGCGACGCCACGGCGTACGACAGCTGGGCCAGAGAAGTGCTGGCGGCCCACGGCCGTTTTCAGCTGCTGTGCGCCCTGCGCCGTGGCCCCTGGGGCGTGGAGGGGCTCAACGACAGCGTGCGCGAGGCCCTGGAGAAGGACGACCTGATCGACACCGCCGGCGGCCTGCGCCAGTGGTACGCTGGGCGCCCGGTGCTGGTCACCGGCAACGACTACGGCCTGGGGCTGATGAACGGCGATATCGGCATCGCCCTCGACCCGCCCCACCCCGAAGACGACCGCCGCCGCCTGCTGCGCGTCGCCTTTCCCGCCGGCGACGGCAGCGACCGCATCAAGTGGGTGCTGCCGTCGCGCCTCAAGGCCGTGGAAACCGTCTTTGCCATGACGGTGCACAAGTCCCAGGGCTCGGAGTTCGACCACACCGCGCTGGTGCTGCCCGACGCCCCCAACCCCATTCTGACCCGGGAGCTGATCTACACCGGCATCACCCGCGCCCGCCACTGGCTGACGCTGGTAGAGCCGGGCCGCGGGCAGCTCCATGACGCCGCCCAGCGCCGCGTGGTGCGGGTCAGCGGGCTAAACGCCACACACAGGAACCCTGCTCAATGAAAAACACCGTCGTGCTGATTTCGCTGGGCGGGACCATTGCCAGCATTCCGGATGACTCCGGGCGGGCGATTGCCGGCGCCCTTTCCGGCCAGGAGCTGATGGACAGGCTGCGGATCGAGAGCGATGGGCCGGTGGAGGTAATCACCCTGCACCAGAAGCCCAGCAACGCCATCACCGCCGACGACCTGCTGCAGCTCAGGGCGCAGTGTCTCGAGCTGGCGCAGCGCGAGGAGGTGGCCGGCGTGGTCGTGTCCCAGGGCACCGATACCCTGGAAGACACCGCCTATTTCCTCGATACCAGCCTGGCGCCGGTGGATACCGGGCTGGTGGTCACCGGTGCCCAGCGCACTCCCTACGCCCCCGGCTCGGACGCCGGCCCCAACCTGCGCGATGCCATACGGGTAGCGCGTGCCTCCCTGGCCCGCGGCGCCGGCACCCTGGTGGTGTTCAATGAGGAAATTCATTCGGCAAGCGCGGTGCGCAAGGTCAGCAGCCATCAGCTCAACGGCTT
>DATHXP010000512.1:0-9298 GCA_035459605.1 Halomonas sp.
GTGCTGTTCAAGAAGTGCGATCCAGCGCTGCATAGCTTGCTTACGCTCGGCCGGGGCGAGCTTCGACCAAACACCACTATTAAAGCCTTCACGGGCCTGCTTAACGGCTTGATCGATGACTTCCGAGCTACCCTTGGCTACCCGTCCAATCTCGCTACCGTCATGGGGCGCCAGAGTGGCAAAGCTGTCGTCCCGATTCTCGGTTAGCCCCGGAATCAGATGACCCGCCCAGAGCTTACCGTCGCGTGCCTGGGCAAAAACCTCTTCGACGCTTAATGGCTGAGTGCTCATGATATAACTCCTCGTCGTTATCCTACTGATGGGCGGCGGCACTCAAAGTGTCCATAAAGGCCTTCGCATCAGCATCACTGACCGGGCGCAGCGGCAGGCGCACCGGACCCACATCGACGCCATGGCGCGCACAGCCCAACTTGGCCTTCTGGTTATAGTCGCCACCTTCCATATCCCGGATCGCCGGCAGCATGGCACGCATGAGCTTACGCACTCGATCCCAGTTGCCTTGCTCGGCGGCCTTGAGCATCTGCACCTGCTCAGCCGGGAAAACATTGGCACCACCGCTGATCCAGGAACGCGCGCCCCAGAACAAATAATCGGCGGCCTGATCGTCGGAGCCGCAAACCACTTGGAAGCCATCATCAGCTAGCTGCATTAACGCAATGGCGCGACTAAAATCACCACTACTCTCTTTAATACCTATGATCTGCGACATCTTGGCCAGACGCGCTACAGTCTCGATCTCGATGTTTACTGCACTGCGGTCCGGGAAATTGTAGAGGATGATCGGCAGCTCCGTGTTAGCTGCCACTTCTTCGTAGTGGGCAACGATTTCATCCTGATTGGGCAGCACATAGGCTGGAGGTGCTAACATCAATGCCTGATAACCAAGTGTTTCAGCCTGCTTGGCGCGCTCTATAGCCTTGCTGGTCGATAGGGAGTTAATCCCGGCAATCGCCAGCGCCTGCTCGCCAAGCGTTTCTTGCACGGTACGAAGAACACCGTTACGTTCGGCTTCATCTAGGGCATAGTATTCTCCCGTAGTGCCGCATGCCACGATACCACCAACACCGGCGTCCAAGAATTTGGCAATCAGAGTTCGCAGGGCATCTAAATCAACGCTACCATCAGAGCCAAATGGAGTGACGATAGGAACGAGAATACCATCCAGTTTCATAGAAGATTTCCTTTATTTAATGAAGTGCTGCGTTAGTGAGGAGTGCTCAAGAGGTGGCCATGGTTGCGGCCGAGTCGCTAGCACCGGTGGGGGAAGTTCGCCAGATGGCGATATTAGCGTAGCCGTAAACTATCGAGATCAATATCACCAATATGTGGTACCAAAGAAACGGCAAATAGGTGAGCGTCGATACGCCTAGGGTCGATGCCATAAAGACCCCGCCGTCAGTCCAAGGCACCATGGGAGTTGTGATAGTGCCGCCAGCTTCGACGTTGCGTGACAGTACGCGGCGGTCGACTCCTTGCTGATCGTAGCTTTTTTCGGTGATAGTGCTGCCGGTGATCACCGAGACATAGGCCGCCCCGCCGAAGAAGTTACCGAAAAATGCACTCAGCATCGTCGAAACTGTCAGTCGGCCAGGATTGTTGGCCCAGCGTAGAAAGCCATTGCTGATGGTTTGCAATACACCGATACGCTCCATCAGACCGCCTAGACCAAGCGCGAACAGAATCAACACAACCACACCAAGCATTGACTCGATACCGCCCCGGTTGAGTAGGGTATTGAGGAACTCCACGTCCGAGTGCATGGCGTTGCCCACATAGGCCGTACGCAACGCCTCGATAGGCGCAACATCCTGGGCCAACCAAGCGCACACACTGCCCATCAGTGCGCCAAAGGTAATCACCGGAATCGCTGGGTAACGCTGCGTCAGCAGGCCAATGACGATCACCGCCGGAAGCAGCAACCAACCACTGATGTTGAAGTGGCCATTTAAGGCCTCCATGGCCATCTGCGCCCGCTGGGTATCAGCGCTATCACTGATGTAGAAAAAGCCCACCACCAAGAACAGTATCGAAGCAATAAGTGCTGCGGGGCCACTGACCCACAACATAGAGCGGATATGATCTATGAGATTGACGCGACACAGTGAGGCGGTCATCACCGTAGTATCGGAAAGCGGCGACATTTTATCACCCACGTAGGCCCCGGAAATTACCGCGCCAGCGACCAGTGGTATGGGTATGCCAAAGCTGTATCCAATGCCCATCATTGCCACGCCGGCTGTTCCTGCAGTACCAAAAGAAGTGCCTGTGGAAAGTGAGGTGACAGCACAGATGATGAATGCCGCGAACAAGAATATCTGTGGGCTCATCACCGAAAGGCCGTAGTAAATGATGCTGGGCACTATACCACCGGCAATCCAGGTACCAATCAAGGCACCGACCGTGGTCAGTACTAAGACCGCCTCCATGCCATTATGGATGCCATCGATCAGCCCCCGCTGCATCGCAGCGTAAGAGAACCTCAGCCTCAATCCTAACGCCATGACCATGAACCAGGCAATAAATAGCGCCAGTTGGATGGGTAGATCTAAAACGCTGATACTAAAGAACATGATGGCGATAAAGCCCACCATGACTGCCACCACTTCTCCCATGGTTGGCAAGCGTGTATTTGCGATTTTCTCATTCATGATTCACTCCGCTCATTTACATTTGTTTTTGTTGCGATGCACTCGTAGCGCACCAGAATGTCAGGCAAAGCGTGCCAGCCGATATAACTCTAGCGGCGGCAGTGCCTTCTCCGTTGGATTCGTAAAATACGCAGTCCTCCCTTCGTCCAAGAAACTCCCCACGAGACGGGCTGTGATCGCCGCCTGGGTCAGTCCAAGATGGTGATGACCAAAAGCCAGCCAGAGTCTTTCTCCAGGGCCGACCCGGTCGATGATGGGAAGGGAGTCCGGCAGCGAGGGCCGAAATCCCATCCAAGGCGTTGCCTCCCCAATATCTAGTGGACGGCGAAACATTCCCTGAGCAAGACGTTCTAATTGCCAAGCCCGGTCCATATTCGCTGGACGCTCAAGGCCAGCGAATTCCACGGTTCCCGCTAGGCGCAACCCCTGACTCATTGGCGTCATGATGAAACTGCGCTCCAGCGAGGTAACCGCCATCGGTAAACGATTTAGTTCGTTAGGCAACATCAGGTGGTAGCCACGCTCGGTATCCAACGGCACACGCACCCCACTCAATGCTTCAACCAACGGTGCTGAATGGGCACCGCAGGCGATCAACACCTGCGATGCCGTAATGACACCCGTGCTGGTTTCTAGACGAACTCCATCGTCGCTGACTCGTCCTGCTGTCACATCAGCCTGTACAAACCTCGCTCCATGTTGCTCGGCGGCATGAGCCAACACCTCGACGAGTCGATGTGGATCCGTCACATGAGCGGTATCCGGGAAGAACAGCGCTCCCTGGATAGCCTCGGTAAGCTCTGGCGCACTTGCCAAGACCTGCTCACGGGGGAAGCGCTCCACTGGGACGCCCTGGGCCTGCATACGCTTTGCGATACTTTCCAGCTCCTCAGCGGTGTCAGGTTTCTCGTGCACCAGCAATGAGCCTTCGGTTTTCAGCAACCCTGTCTGATCGATATCGGTCAAGAGTGACTGCCATGCGGCAAGGCTGGCTTCATTCAAGGCGCGCAGCCCTGATGTAGCCTGGCGCGAAGGCTCAGCTCGCATATTCCACAGCAGGCGCAGAAACCAAGGTGTCGCCTTCGGCAGATAGCGCCAGTCCAACCGCAACGGACCCGTTGAGTCCATCAGCATTCGCGGGATCTTCCATAACATTGAGGCATTAGCAATCGGGAAGACCTGTTCCGTAGCAATGTGGCCCGCATGGCCGAAAGAGGCACCCATGCCAGGCATCTCACGATCGATCACGAGCACCTTACGACCGCCGCGACTTAACTCAACCGCACAAGCGGTACCAACTACACCAGCACCAATGACGACGATATCTGCATCGGCAGTGGTGGCGGGTGAAGCAGCAGATGAAGACGAGCTAGCGGTCATGGCTGTATTTCCGTTCGCTGGAAGCTGTGTTGATTGTATAAAATATATAATCTACTCTTGCAAGCATGACCGACCAAGGTCTAATGCATCGTGCCAGTTGAAAACAACAACCGGAGAGTCCACATGAAAAAAATCAGAATTATCGACACACACACCGGCGGCGAGCCGACACGTCTTGTCCTAGACGGGTTTCCTGAACTAGGCGATGGCAGCATGTGCGAACGCCTCGAAGCGTTACGCAGCCAACATGATCACTGGCGTAGGGCCAGCATGCTTGAACCTCGGGGCCACGACGTATTAGTGGGTGCCCTGCTCTGTGAGCCGGCGACACAAGAAGCCGCCTGCGGCATCATCTTTTTCAATAACACCGGTTATTTAGGCATGTGCGGGCATGGCACCATTGGCGTAGTTGCCTCACTGGCGCACCTCGGGCGTATCACACCAGGCAAGCATCTTATTGATACGCCAGTTGGCCAAGTTGAGGCGACGCTGCATGAAGATGGCGAGGTCAGCTTTCGCAACGTTCTAGCCTATCGCTACCGTCAGAACGTTCCTCTCGATATTCCTGGACATGGAAGCATTCATGGAGACATTGCCTGGGGCGGAAATTGGTTCTTCCTGGTCAGTGATCACGACAAGCGCATCGCCTTGGACAACGTCGAAGCTTTGACTGACTACACTTGGCGCATTCGCCAAGCACTGGAAGCACAAAATATTACTGGTAAAGACGGTGGTGTAATCGACCATATCGAGCTGTTCGCCGACGATCCCAGCGCCGACAGCCGTAACTTCGTGCTTTGTCCAGGGAAACAATATGACCGCTCGCCCTGTGGCACCGGCACCAGCGCCAAACTGGCTTGCCTGGCGGCTGACGGCAAGCTAGCGCCCAATAAAACTTGGCGCCAAGCGAGTGTTACTGGCAGTAAATTCGAGGCGTATTATGAGTTGGAGGGTGACGCTATTCGTCCTTACATCCGTGGGCGTGCCTACTTGAGTGCCGATACAACGCTTATAATCGATGAGAACGACCCCTTTGCTTGGGGGATTAATGCTTCTTGAGCTTTATTTCTAATCGAGGAGTCACAGGTCAAGCCTGATCAATCTACAAAAAATTGAATCTTCGAACGCTGGAAACGAAGTCGCTGAAGCGCTCGCCTTGGATCAGCACGTGCTCGCGTAGCGCCTGTTCGGCGTTTCCAGCTTCCCCAGCTTCAATTGCCGCGACGATCTCGCGATGCTCCTCCAACGATGAGGTGAGGCGCTGGCGCACCTGCAGCTGCAGCCGCCGGTAGGGCTTGAGCCGCTGCTTGAGCTGGCGCACCTCGCTGGCTAGAAAGCCGTTGTGGCTGGCGCTGTAGATACAGTCGTGAAACGCCTCGTTCTCGTAATAGTAGTCGTCCGTATCTCCAGCCTCGGCAGCGGCCTCGCAGCGCTCATAGGCCTGGCGCAGGGCCTCCAGTTCGGTTTCGGTGATACGACGGGCGGCCAGGCGGCCACACATTCCCTCCAGCTCGGCCATTACTTCAAACATTTCGATCAGCTCGTCGATGCCCACCCTGGCCACGAAGGTGCCGCGCTTGGGCACCACCGTCACCAGGCCGCTGGCCACCAGCTGCTGTATCGCCTCGCGCACCGGGGTGCGCGACACGCCGAACTCCTGGCACAGCGCGTCGGGATCGAGCCGCTCGCCGGGGGTGCGCCGGCCGTTGATGATGTCGTCCTCAAGGGCGTCCCTGAGGCGCTGAGCGTTCGAGCGTTTCATGCGTATGTCCTCCACTGCCCGAGGGTACGGTTTTCCCCGGGCGCTGGCGTCTTTGATTCCTTACCGGGCGCCGCTGTTCCTCTTCAGTTGCCGAGGCCCTTTTTCAGACGACGAGACTTTTTTCAGACATTGATATTGACACTGGTATACCTAAGGGACTATTGAAGTATATATCAGGTCGCCTGATAAACATTTCATACAAAAACAAGTTAGCTGGAGATGACATGAAACGCACACTCACGCCACTGGTGGCTTCCCTTGCGGTTGCCGCCTTCGCTGCCAGCGCCAGCGCTTCCGCCCAGACCGTACTGCGCGCTTCGCACCAGTTTCCCGGGGGGCAGGGCGATGTCCGCGACGAGATGGTGCAGATGATGGCCGACAAGGTCGCCGAGGCCGACGTCGGTCTGGAGATCAAGGTGTACCCCGGTCAGTCGCTGTTCAAGGCGCGCGAGCAGTGGGCCGCTATTTCGCGCGGGCGCCTGGATATCACCGCTCTGCCGCTCGACTACGCCAGCGGCCGCCATCCCGAGTTTTCCGCCACTCTGATGCCTGGCCTGGTGCGCAACCACGAGCACGCCCAGCGCCTCAACGACTCCGAATTCATGGGCATGATCAAGGACGTGATCAACGAGGGGGGCGCCAGGGTGCTGGCCGATGCCTGGCTGGCCGGCGGCTTCGCCTCGAACAAGAACTGCATCACCTCGCCAGGCACGGCCGATGATCAGAACTTCCGCGCCGCGGGGCCGGCTTTCGAGCAGATGCTCGAGGGCGCCGGCGCCTCCATCGCCTCGATGCCCTCTTCGGATATCTACGCTGCGCTGCAGACCGGGGTGCTGAGCGCCGCCAACACCTCGTCGATGTCCTTTGTCTCCTATCGCATTTACGAGCAGGTGGAGTGCCTGACCGAGCCCGGCCAGCACGCCCTCTGGTTCATGTACGAGCCGGTGCTCATCTCGGAGCAGAGCTGGGAGAAGCTCAATGACCAGCAGCAGCAGGCGCTGATGGCCGCCGCCAAGGAAGCCGAGGCATTCTTCGCCGCCGAGGCTGCCGGCCTGGATCAGAAGATGGTCGAGGTGTTCGAGGAGAACGGCGTCGAGGTGGTGAGCATGAGCGAGGAGGACTACAACGCCTGGCTGGAGATCGCCAAGGAGACCTCCTACAAGAACTTCGCCGAAAACGTCCCCAACGGGCAGGCGCTGATCGACGCCGCGCTGGCCGTCGAGTAAGCCGTACTGCTTCAGCCATTGCACCGGCCCGGGCGGCCGGTGCCTGACTCTCTGGAGGACGAGATGGCCATGGCTACTTCTCAGTCTCGGCGCCAGCGAATGCCGCTCGTACGCGGCTATATCCGCGCGCTGGATGCCGTTTCCCGCGCCGCTGCCTATGTCGCGGGGGGCATGTTCATTGCCGGCGTTGTCGCCATCTGCCACATGGTCTTCGTGCGCTACGTGCTGGGCATGAGCACCAGCTGGCAGACCGAGTTCACCATCTTTACGGTGACCGGCGCCATGCTGATGGGCAGCGCCTACGTGCTGATGACCGACGGCCATGTCGCCATCACCCTGCTTCCCGATACCCTTGGCGGCGTGACGCAGCGAATCATGCGCTGGGTGGCGTCGCTGTTCGGCCTGGCCTTCTGCGCCGCTCTTGCCTACGGCAGCTGGGTCTATGTCGGCGAGGCTTTCCACGGCGGGTGGACCACCGGTTCGGTGTGGAATCCGCCGCTGTGGCCGACGCTGCTGCCTGTCGCCTGCGGCGCCACGCTGCTGACGCTGCAGTACGTTGCCGAAATGCTGCGCGGGGAGGGCTGACATGGATCCGATCACGCTTGGCATCATCGTCGCCGTCGCTCTCATGGTGCTGATGGCCATTGGCACGCCCATCGCCTTCGCACTGGGCGGCGTTTCACTGGCGGCGCTGCTCTACGATCGCGGCCTGCCCGAGCTCACCTACTTCGGCGAGACCTTCTTCGAGCGCCTGGCCGATTTCGGCTTCGTGGCCATTCCGATGTTTATATTGATGGGCTCCGCGGTGGCATCCTCGCCCACCGGGCGCGATCTTTATCGCTCGCTGGACCTGTGGATGGGCCGCCTGCCCGCCGGGCTTGCAATCTCCAATATCGGTGCCTGCTCGATCTTCGCCGCGCTCTCCGGCTCGTCGCCGGCCACCTGTGCGGCCATCGGCAAGATGGGCATCCCCGAGATGCGCAGCCGCGGCTATCCCGACGGCGTCGCCGCCGGCTCCATCGCCGCCGGCGGCACCCTGGGCATCCTCATCCCGCCCTCGATCACCATGATCATCTACGGCATTGCCAGCGAAACCTCCATCGGCCGGCTGTTCATTGCCGGGGTGGTGCCGGGCTTCATGCTGGCGGGCCTGTTCATGATCTGGACGATAGTCGCCTGCAAGCTAGCCGGCGGATACGCCAATCCGGTGGCGCACAGCGCCAGCAAGCTGAAGGAGACGGTCAAGGCCAACGTCGACTCCAATCTCAAGGCGCTGGTGCGCGTGCTGCCCTTTCTCGCCGTGGTGGCGGGCATTCTCTTCACCCTGTACGGCGGGGTGGCGACCCCCTCCGAGGCTGCCGGCGTGGGCGCCTTTCTGTGCCTGGCGCTGGCTATCGTCATCTACCGCATGTGGCGAGTCGGGCCGATCAAGCTGATCATGCGCGACTCCCTGCGCGAGAGCGTGATGATCATGCTGGTGATCGCCTGCGCCGAGGTGTTCGCCTACGCTCTTTCTTCGCTGTTCATCACCCAGACCGTGGCCGGCGCCATCGCCGATCTGGAGGTCAACCGCTGGGTGATGATGGGCGTGATCAACGTCTTCCTGCTGGTGGCCGGCTTCTTCCTGCCGCCGGTGGCGGTCATCGTGATGACCGCGCCCATCCTGCTGCCGATCATCCTGGCCGCCGACTTCGACCCCTACTGGTTTGCCGTGGTGCTGACCATCAACCTGGAGATCGGGCTGATCACGCCGCCGGTGGGGCTCAACCTGTTCATCATCAAAGGCATCGCGCCGGATATTTCGCTGCGCGACATACTCGTGGGCAGCCTGCCCTACGCCCTGTGCATGGTGCTGGCCATTGTCCTGCTGTGCTTCTTTCCGGGTATCGCCCTGTGGCTGCCCAACCTGCTGATGGGCTGAAGGAGTTGACGTCATGAACATGAGCTTTCTGCAGGAGCTGTTCAACAGTATCACTCAGCGCGACGCCCTGCTGCGCCGGCGGCGAACCGGAAGCGAGTCGCCGCACAGCGCCGGCCTGGTGGACGCCTGCCATACCCTGCTGGAAAGCGACGGCGAGGCTTCGAGCATCGCCCTGGCCAGCCGTGCGTTGGACATGTACGAAAGCCTGCCCGACGACGAGCGCCAGCGCTTCTTCGAGCGCCTGGACGACGAATTCGCCGCCGACCCGGAGGCGATCGACGCGGCCTATGCGGCCTACCGCGAAGCCCGGGACAACGCCACCCTGGAGGCGCTGTTCGAG
>DATHXP010000513.1:0-1707 GCA_035459605.1 Halomonas sp.
GCACTGATATGACGCGACTTTGGCAGCGAGAGCTGTGGCGCCTGGCCATGCTGTGCGGTCTTGGCGTGCTGCTTGGCTGGCCGTTTTCTGCCGTGGGCGCCGGCCTTGCCGCTGCCTTGGGCGCGTATCTTTTTTACCAGCTGCGCCAGCTCCACGCGCTGCACCAATGGCTGACCCAACCCTCCCCCGACAGGCCCCTCGTTGGCGGCGGCGTATGGGGTGAGCTGTTCGATCGTCTCCATCGCTACCAGAAGGCTCAACAGATCACCCAGCGGCGGCTGCGCGATACCCTGTCGCGTATCAAGGATTCTTCAGAGGCCATGCGCGACAGCGTGGTCATGCTCGATAGCCACGGCTATATAGAGTGGTGGAATAGTGCCGCTGAACGCATGCTGGGTCTTAAACGTATTCAGGGCCGGCGTCAGCACATCACCCGCCTGCTGCGCGACCCGCACTTCGTCGACTACTTTCATGCGCTGGACTATCGCGAGCCTTTGACCCTGACGTCACCTATCGATGAGCAACTGGTTCTGCAGTGCCAGATCACCCTTTACGGCAACGATGAACGCCTGCTGATGGCGCGCGATATCACGCGCCTGCATCGACTTGAGCAGATACGCCGTGATTTCGTGGCCAACGTCTCCCACGAGCTTCGCACGCCGCTGACCGTGCTGACCGGGTATCTGGAACTCTATCAGGACATGGCCGAGGCTCTACCGCCAAGGCTCGGGCGCGGCGTGTCGCAGATGCAAAAGCAGACCGCTCGCATGCAAAACCTGGTCAATGACCTGCTGCTGCTTTCACGGCTCGAAAACAATGATCGCAGCGGCAAAGATGTCCGCCTCAACCTTGCCAGCATGCTGGAGACCGTCCGCCGTGACGCCGAGGCGCTGTCTGACAGCCGGCAGCGTATCACTCTGGAGATACACAGCACCCTTGACCTGATGGGCTGCGAACAAGAACTGCAGAGCGCAATCTCCAACCTGGCGTTCAATGCCGTGCGCTATTCCGGACCCGGCAGCCAGATCGTCTTGCGCTGGCGGACGCTTGGCGACGGCGCTTGCGTAGAAGTAGAGGACGACGGCGAAGGGATTGCGGCGGTCCATATACCACGCCTTACCGAGCGCTTCTATCGTATTGATAAAGGCCGCAGCACCGCTACCGGCGGCACCGGGCTCGGGCTTGCCATCGTCAAGCACGTGCTGTTACGCCACGAGGCGCGGCTGGAGATCGACTCCCAGCTGGGCCAGGGGGCGACCTTTCGCTGTGTGTTTCCCCGCCAGCGGCTGGTAGCATCGCTTTCCTGATGTGTCTCAGCCGTAGCGGCCGGTAATATAGTCCTCGGCCTTCCTGGTATGCGGCGTCGAGAACATCGTCTTGGTATCGTTGTATTCGATCATTTCCCCTAGGTGGAAAAAGGCTGTGTAGTCGGCGATTCGCGCGGCCTGCTGCATGTTGTGGGTAACCGTGATGATGGTGTAGCGACGCTTGAGCCGGTCCATCAGATCCTCGATGGTCGCCGTGGAGATCGGGTCCAGCGCCGAGGTCGGCTCGTCCATCAGGATCACCTCCGGCTGCACGGCAATGGCGCGGGCGATGCACAGGCGCTGCTGCTGGCCGCCAGAGAGCGAGGTGCCGGGCTGGTGCAGCTTGTCCTTGACCTCCTCCCACAGGCCCGCATCGCGCAGCGAGCTTTCCACCAGCGCC
>DATHXP010000514.1:0-4774 GCA_035459605.1 Halomonas sp.
CAACGCCCAAAAGGCGCCTATCCGCTGCCTTCGGAAGGCAACATGATCGGACAGTCCTATACGGTCATGACAACCGAGGAGCAGACGCTTCTGGATATCGCTCGCGAGCACAGTGTCGGCTACCGGGAAATTCGCGATGCGAATCCAGAAGTCAGCCTCTGGCTGCCTGGAGAAGGAACCGAAGTGATCATCCCGGCGCGCCATATCCTGCCCCCCGTGCCGCGAAAAGGCATCGTTATCAACCTGGCTGAACTGCGCCTGTACTATTATCCCCCCGTTCCCGAGGGTGAAACGCCCCGGGTAGAAACCTATCCGATCGGTATCGGCCGCGAAGGCTACAGCACCCCTTTGGGCATTACCACGACCACGATCAAGCTGAAGGATCCGGCCTGGTATCCCCCCCGCTCGATGCGTCGCGAAGCTGCCGAGCAGGGGAAAAACATACCGGGCGTTGTGCCACCCGGACCGGACAACCCGCTGGGCAAGCACGCGATTCTTCTAGATATCCCCGGCTACCTGCTGCATGGCACCAACCAGCCGGACGGCATCGGCATGCGGATCAGTCGCGGCTGCATTCGCCTGTACCCGGAAGATATCGAATCATTATTCGCTCGTATCCCCAGCGGGACACCCGTTAACCTGGTGGATATCCCGACCAAAGTTGGCTGGTCAAGCGACAAACTCTACGTCCAATCCTTTCGCTCTCTCGCCGATCAGGAGGCTGATCTGGACGATATGGCCGCTACCTTCGAGGCCTTGCAGAAGGCTCACAAGGACAAGGCATTGGATATCGACTACGCTCTCCTACGCGAAGCGATGGAGTCTAGCAACGGGCAAGTGATCGCGCTTGTCCCGAGCGCTCAAGATATTACCCCAGCCTCTCAACTGCCAAAGCCGCCCAGAAATTTCTTCAACGAGATTGCCTTATCTTCCTGACCCGGAGACCTGCCCATGACCCAACCCCGACTCGGTTTTATCGGCATCGGCCTGATGGGCGACCCCATGACCCGCCGCCTGCTGCAGGCAGGTTTCGAAGTATGCGTATGGAACCGCACGCCGGCTAAGGCCGAGGCGCTGCAAGCAGTCGGCGCCCGCGTGGCCGACTCCATCGGCGAGCTGGTGGCAAGCGTGGACGCGGTGATGCTGTGCCTGGCCAATACCGACGTGGTCGAGGCGGTGGTGTTCGGCCAAGACGGCGTGGCGGCCCACGCTCGCCCCGGTCAGCGCCTGATCGACTTCTCCAGCAGCGACCCGGCGGCGACGCGCGACTTTGCCGCACGGCTTGAAAATACCTGCGGCATGCGCTGGGTCGACTGCCCGGTCTCCGGCGGCGTGGCCGGCGCCGAAGCCGGCAGCCTGGTGATGATGGCCGGCGGCGAACGCGAGGACATTGCCGCCATTACGCCGCTGCTTGAGCCGCTTTCCACGCGGGTGACCCACATGGGCCCGGTGGGCGCGGGCCAGGTCACCAAGGTGTGCAACCAGATGGTGGTGGGCTGCCAGGCGGCGGTGATCGCCGAGATGGTGGCGCTGGCCGAGGCCAGCGGCGTTGAGGCCGAGCGCCTGGCCGAAGCCCTGGCCGGCGGCTTCGCCGACTCCACCCCGTTTCAGATATTGACCCCGCGCATGGCGACAAGCGACTTCGCCGACCCGGCCTGGCACCTGCGCACCCTGCTCAAGGACCTGGACATGGCGGTGGCCCAGAGCCAGCGCAGCGGCAGCGCCACGCCCATGAGCGGCCTGGCCGCCCAGCTGATGCGCGCCCACGCCCGTCGAGGTTTTGCCGAACAGGACCCCGCAACGCTGGTAAACGCCTATCGTCCTGAGCCTTGATGAGAGATGACGTCTAAGCCGGGGCTGTTGATTTGTCGCCATGGCGCGCCTTCCGTACACTTGTTTGATTGTTGACACTCCTTTCTGGCACCTGACGAACCAATCGAGACACGATCCCATGGCGTTTGAATCCACTTCCACCTACGTGGCGACAGAATCCCTCAAGCAGGCCGTCAATGCGGCGGTTGTCCTGGAACGGCCGCTGCTGATCAAGGGCGAGCCCGGCACCGGCAAGACGCGCCTGGCCGAGGAGCTGGCCGCCTCGCTGGATACCCAGCTGATCACCTGGCACATCAAGTCCAGCACCAAGGCCACCCAGGGCCTGTATGAATACGACGCGGTGAGCCGGCTGCGCGACTCCCAGCTCGGCGTCGAGGGCGTCGAGAACGTCGCCAACTACATCAAGCCCGGCAAGCTGTGGGAGGCCTTCACCGCCGACCAGCGCGTGGTGCTGCTGATCGACGAGGTCGACAAGGCCGACATCGAGTTCCCCAACGACCTGCTGCAGGAACTCGACCGCATGGCGTTTCACGTCCACGAAACCAACCAGACCATCAGCGCAGAGCACCGGCCGATCATCGTGATCACCTCCAACAACGAAAAGGAGCTCCCCGACGCCTTCCTGCGCCGCTGCTTCTTTCACTACATCGAGTTTCCCGACCGCGAGACCATGCAGGCGATCATCGACGTGCACTACCCCGATATCGCCCCCCGGCTTGCCAGCGAAGCGCTGCAGGTGTTCTTCGAGCTGCGCGAGGCGCCGGGACTCAAGAAAAAGCCCTCCACCTCCGAACTGGTCGACTGGCTGAAGCTGCTGATGGCCGACGACCTGGCCCTCGAGGCGCTCTACCAGCGCGATCCAAGCCAGGCGCTGCCGCCGCTGGCCGGGGCCCTGATCAAGAACGAGCAGGACACTCAGCTGCTGCAGCGGCTGGCCTTCATGGTCCGCCGTCAGGGGCGCTGAGTCATGTTCATCGGCCTGTTCGAAACGTTGCGTCGCCATGAAGTGCCGGTATCGCTGCGCGAGCTGCTCGACCTGCATGCGGCGCTGGAGCGCGGCGTGGTATTCGCCGATATCGAAGCCTTCTATCAGGTGGCGCGCACGGTGATGGTCAAGGACGAGCGCCACTTCGACCGCTTCGACCGCGCCTTTTCCAGCTGGTTTGAAGGCATCGAGGACATGGACGCCGCCATCGAGGCGTTGATTCCCGACGACTGGCTGCGCCGCGAGTTCGAGAAACAGCTCAGCGACGAAGAAAAGGCCCAGATCGAGTCGCTGGGCGGCCTGGAAAGCCTCATCGAGACCTTCAAGCAGCGCCTCGAAGAGCAAAAGGAGCGCCACGCCGGCGGCAACAAGTGGATCGGCACCGGCGGCACCAGCCCGTTCGGCGCCTACGGCTACAACCCCGAGGGCATCCGCATCGGCCAGGACGGCTCGCGCCACCGCCGGGCGGTCAAGGTGTGGGACGAGCGGCGCTTTCGCGACTACGACGACGACCTGCAGCTGGGTACCCGCAACATCAAGATGGCGCTGCGCCGGCTGCGCCGCTTCGCCCGCCAGGGGGCCGCCGACGAACTGGATCTCGACGCCACCATCCGCGACACTGCCCGCGACGCCGGCCTGCTCAACGTGCGCATGCGTCCCGAGCGTCACAACGCGGTCAAGGTGCTGCTGCTGCTCGACGTGGGCGGCTCCATGGACGACCACATCCGCGCCTGCGAGGAGCTGTTCTCGGCGGCGCGCTCCGAGTTCAAGCACCTGGAGCACTACTACTTTCACAACTGCGTCTACGAGGGGCTGTGGCGCGACAACACCCGGCGCCGCGAGCGGCCGGTGTCCACGCTGGAGGTGCTGCGCACCTACGGCGCCGACTACAAGGTGGTCGTGGTCGGCGACGCCGCCATGTCGCCCTACGAAATCACCCACCCCGGCGGCAGCGTCGAGCACTTCAACCAGGAAGCCGGCGGCGTCTGGCTCAAGCGCATCGTGAGCGCTTTTCCGCACCTGGTATGGATCAACCCCACATCGCCCAGGCACTGGGAGTTCACCTACTCAACCCAGCTGATACGCGAGCTGATCGAAGACCGCATGTACCCCATGACGCCGGCGGGACTGGAAGACGCCATGAACGAACTGATGCGCTAGGGCCTGTCTGGGGGACACCTACTAATAGCCTTTCAAAGATATATCACCGTAAAATAACAAAAAATGGCTATAAAGCATATTTATACACTATAATGGCTATAAAGAAAGCGCTGAAGAAATCGCCGAGCGGCTCAAGCGCAAGGCGCACGGCGCGCAGGAACCGGAGCATATGCGCTATATGTGAGGATTCCGAGCACCGCGCAACGCAGTGATTGAGACGCGCAGGCATTTATTCAGTGTTTTCTAAACACGACAGCTAAGGAAGCGCTCCTTGCCTCGACGCATCGCAGTACTGACCGGCGACCTGATCGATTCGCGCCTTGACGAACATGGCGTCTCGCCGCTGGCGGCGCTGGAGCAGGTGCTGGACGCTCTGGCCGAGCACTACGACGCACGCTACCAGCGCTTTCGCGGCGACGGCTTTCAGCTCGCCCTGCCACGGGCCGAGGACGGCATCGAAGCGGCGGTGCTGCTGCGCGCCGGCCTGATGCGTCACGGCGACGGCGGCAGGCGCCACGACTGCCGGCTGGCGGTGGCCGCGGGTCTGGACGACTGGCGGCCCGGCCAGCCGCTGCACAGCGCCATGGGTGAGGTGTTCGTGGCCTCGGGGCTGGCGCTGGATGCGCTCGCCGAGCAGTCGCTGCCCGCCCGCCAATTGAGCCTGGCGATCACCGACGCCGCCGAGGACAGCGCGCTGGGCGTGCTGATCCACTATCTGGACGATCAGCTCGGCGACTGGTCGGCCCAGGCCGCCGAGGCGGTGTACCTCAAGCTGCTCCACGATGAAACCCAGCA